>CAVERB010000076.1:0-22567 GCA_963618105.1 Oxalobacter sp.
TGGTGCAAGGGTGCAAGGCTGTTGATGGCGGCGGTTTTACGTTAAAGGCAGCGGAGAAAGACGAATTTCTACGTTTGTATCCAGAGCTATCAGATTTGATTCGTCCATATCTTGGTTCAGATGAGTTCATCAAGGGCAAGGAACGGTATTGTTTTTGGCTGCGAGATATCGAGCCATCCCGTTATGACAATAATCCAATCATCCAGGAGCGACTCGATATTATCCGCAAACAACGTGAAAGGAGTCCGACGAAAGAGTTCAGAGATTACAGCGATAGACCATACCTGTTCGTGCAAGATAGGCAACCAGATGAGGATTATCTGATGGTACCCCGTGTTTCATCGGAGAGAAGGAAATACGTTCCAATTGGCTATCTGTCTAAAAAAGTTATTGTTCCAGATTCAACTTACTCAGTTCCTTCTGCAACTCTGTATGACTTTGGGCTAATGACTTCTCAGATGCATAACGCATGGATGCGTGTTGTCGCTGGCAGACTTAAGAGTGATTATCGCTATTCACCAGTTGTTTACAACACATTTGCATATCCTGCTCCAACATCTGTCCAACGTGAACACATTGAGCAGTGTGCCCAAGCAGTTCTTGATGCCAGAGTTGCCCATAAAGGCGATACACTTGCCCAGATGTATGATGGCATCAGTCCGATGCCCGAGAAGTCCAGTTTCGCAGACCTGAAAAAATACGACCAGCGGAAATATGATGATCTTCTCGCCGCCCATAAGGCTCTCGACAAGGCAGTCGAAACTGCCTATGGCGTAGATTTCAACGGAGATGAAGAGAAAATCGTTGCACATCTGTTCAAGTTGTATGCAGAAGCCACAAAGGCGGAACCCTTGTCAGGCATGAAAAAACAGCAATGAAAGGCAACCAATGACCACAGAGCAGAAAACACCGCCCGGCTTGCAGGTTTTCCTTGACAGGATCAAGGGCGTGTTGGCACAGGATGTCATCGAGCTGGATTTGGGCGAAACGCCGATTGATGATTTGGCACCGCTGAAAGCATTGGTCAATCTGGAAAGGCTTGACATCAGCAAGAGCAAGGTTGTTGATCTTTCGCCTTTGGAAGTGTTGACGCAGCTCAAGGAACTTGATGTCAATGATACGGCCATTACCGATGCCAGTTCCCTGGCGTGGTTGAAAGCGCTCAGAAGCCTGAATCTCAAGGATACCAAGATCAGGAAGATTTCCGCATTGTCTGAATTGTCTGGATTGGAAACGCTGAATCTCAGGGGTACAGCGGTTTCAGACCTTTCTCCCCTGGAATACCTGAGAAACCTGAAAGACGTTGACCTGCGGGGAACCAAGGTCAAGAAAATCGCTCCCTTGGCAGCTTCATTTCCCCGTCTGGAGAAACTGGATCTCCAAGGTTCCCGGATCAAGGACATTTCTCTACTGGCTTCATTGAAGAGCTTGAAGGCATTGAATATTAGTGAGACGGATGTCACTGATCTTTCACCTTTGAGGGCTTTGGTCAGTCTGGAAAAGCTGGATGCCCACCAGACAGGCATAACCGATATTGCCGTCTTGAAGTCTTTGAGTCAGTTGACGGAACTGGATATCCGAAAGACAGGGGTAGTTGATGTAACGCCTGTCGCTTCGTTGGTCAACTTGAGAAAGCTCTCTCTTTCCAGCATTGAAGACCTTTCGCTGCTGAAACCGTTGGTAAATCTGGAAAGTCTGGATTTGAGCGATACCGGTATTTCGGATATTGCACCGCTGCTGGTGTTTACCAACCTGACGGAACTCCGTCTCAGGAATACAGCGGTTTCTGATATTTCCGCCATCACCGCACTTCAGAATCTGAAGAAACTGGATATTTGGAATACGAAAGTCACGGATTTTACGCCTTTGAAACAGATGGAATATCTGGAAGTCCTGAATATCGGCAGGACTGCGGTAACAGACCTTTCTCCCCTGAGGGCATTGCACAATCTGAAAGAACTGACGCTGTGGAACACAGCGGTCAGGACTCTCCAACCGCTTGCCAGACTGACTTCTTTGGAGAAATTGAACCTTCGTGATACCCGGATTTCAGACCTTTCAGCTCTGGAGGAGCTTGAGAACCTGAAAGAACTCAATATCGGTTATACCAATGTGATGTACCTAAACCCGATTGCATCACTGTACAAACTGGAGAAACTGGATATCCGGGACACCTATGTGAGCAATATCTCGCATGTGGCTTCCATGGGGAACCTGCGGGAATTGATATTGATTGATTCCAAGGTGGAGAACCTGATGCCGTTGAGACAGCTGAAACAGCTGCAGGTGAAACTGTAGCAGCAAAAAAGACCCCCACAAGCCTTGCTGTTTTCTGCAAGACCTGTAGGGGCGGATCTGTCGGTCAGGCATCAGAGTTTCGCATCGATATTGGACTGACCGGTATATTGGAAAGATTTCTGTTTATTGGTTTTGTTGATGTATTTGTAAACAACGATAGACCGCGTATTGGCAGGGATTTTGTCACTGTAATGCCCTTTAGCATCCGTCATGCCATATTTCCTGTACGCATTATCACTCCGGACATCACCAGTTGGAGCCAGCTTGGTGTCTGAAATGAAGATATGCGCATAAGGCGCAGACTTGATGGTGACGGTGGGAGCTTGACCTACGCTGTTGCCAATGGGAGAACCGGTGTTGGTCTTGGGCTGGACAACGGCATTGACGACACCGCCCAGGTCAAATGCATGGACTGCTGTTGCGCATAAGCCGAAAAACAGTGTAGAGAAAGCGGCAATGGCAATGGTTTGTTTGAGTTTCATGATGACCTCTCGTTGTTGGTTGGACATTTATTGATGATAACGAGGATTGATGGCTTTATCATACAGCTATCGCTATAGCAGGTTTTCATGACAACAGGTCAGATGGAATTGTCAAAAAAGAACTTTCTTCCCGTTATAATGGGACACTCCCAACTTTTCTGATAAGAGGAAAAAATGGCTGATTCAACCTGCCCATCCTGCGGCGCGCCGATATCCGGATCCGTTTCTACTTGTCTGTTCTGCGGTGGTGCTATTGCCCATGCCAGACCAGCTTCCACACAACCTAACAACCCTGTGATGTCTGACGAAGAGGTTGATGATGCGCAGTTTGGTAATCATCCTGTCCAAAACCAGCAAAGACCTGTCCAGCAACCAAAGCCAGAACCAAGAATGCAGCAGGCTGGAGGCTATCAGTCACAGCCTCAACGCAGCCGCAAGAAACTGTGGATTATCATTGCGGTGATTGTCATTATCGCCATCTTGATGTACAGCGGCAGTGACGACAAAGATACGAAGCCGATGAAACCGGCTGCAACCGCTACCCAGACGAATGCAGCCAAGACTGCCGGACAGCCAGTAGTAGTCACCACAGGATTGGACGGCAGCCAGACTGCAGCGAGCAATATGGATGTCAATACGCTCTATGCCACGATGAAACAGAAAATGGCGCAGGCGCAGAGACGCTATACCCAGGCATGGAACAAGGTGCCATCGGAATACCGCAGTGCAGCCCAGCAGTCAATCAACACCTTGCCGAAACAGGTGGATGCGAAATGTAAATCCCTGGCAAGGCAGTATATGACACCAGGGCAGGATACCGAACGCCGGGCGATTTATCTGAAGTGCAACATGGATCACCTGAATGTGCTGAATGCCGCGATTGAACGCTATGCGCAGGATGTGCAACACGGCAGTGTGGGCGATTTCCTGAATTACGCCAGACCGGAAGGATTGTTGAAAGCAAACTGGACATACCGCAGATAACAGCCTGCTGTTTGCCAACGAAAATCCCCAGATGAATATCTGGGGATTTTCAGATCAGTTTGTTGAAAAAAGGAAAGCGATTTATTCAACCTTGGCTTTTTCGCGCAGGCCACGGACATACTGTCCAACTTTAGCCTGTTCCATTTCAGCCTTGAAGCGGGGCTTCATCTGGTCATAGGTTGGCAGTGCCTTGGAATCGACCAGCTTGATGACATGGAAGCCAAAAGGAGATTGGACAGGAGTCTTTGTAATCTGACCTTTACCCAATGCCATCATAGCATCCGCAAAAGGCTTGACATAGCCAGTTGCCGGGGACCAGCCCAGATCACCACCATTGGCTTTGGAACCATCAATGGATTTTGAGGAAGCCAGTTTTTCAAAGTTGCCGCCTTTATCCAACTGGCTGATGATGTCCTTGGCTTCAGCCTCGGTTTTCACCAGGATATGCTTGGCATGGTACTGTTTGCCCTTGTTGGCAGCAGACCACTGGTCATACTGGGTTTTGACATCTTTGTCAGAGACAGGGTTTTTCTTGAGGTATTCACGAGCCAAGGATTGTTTCAGCATACCACGGCGGGTTGCTTCCATCTGTTCCTTGAATTCGGCTGAATTGGCAAGCCCCTGTTTTTCTGCTTCCTGGACCATCACTTCATCGGTGATGAGTTCTTCCCGGATTCCCTTGCGAAGCTCAGGGGTATCTTTTGCCCCACGGGCGACAAAACTTTTGACCATGGTATCAGACCTAGCTTCGGGAATGCCTTTTCCATTAACAGTTGCAATGTCTTTTGCAGAAGCCGTGACAGACATCAAGGCGATGGCGAGAGCGCCGAGAACAAATGATTTTTTCATGATAAGACTAGGAACTCCTGTTGAGAAAGTTCCAATATACAATGAAACGGTTAAGATTTCCTGTTTTTTTCAAAAAGTTTTAATTTCCAGTGCCAATGAAAAGGAATTCAGGTATCTTTCAACAGTAGCAGAAGAAAGGAAAGGCGCTTTCTTCATCGGCAATCTTTGGCATTGTCAAGACAAGGCTGTTGAATAGATTGGATTGTCAGGCGTAACAGCAGGTATGAATTTTCTGAAGGGGACTTTCCGTTTTTTGATGAGACTTTGCGTTGTCCTGGGGCTGATGCGAGATGTGGAAGCCATCAATCCGGCAAACCCGGACAAGGTTTTGCATACGGTTTTCACAGCACAGGAAACAGGCTTTGATCCTGCTGTTGCCAGTGATCTCTACTCTTCCCAGGTCATCCGTTCTATCTATGAGCCGTTGCTCACTTATGATTACCTTGCCCGTCCCGCCAGGTTGGTGCCTGAGACAGCCGAGTCATTGCCAGACATCTCGGCAGATGGCAAGACTTATACCATCACGATTAAAAAGGGCATCTATTTCGCGGATGATCCTGCATTTGGCGGTAAGCGCAGGGAACTGGTGGCAGCAGACTATCTCTATTCCCTCAAGCGTCTGGTGGATCCAACAGTCCGTTCTGCATGGGGATGGCTAATCCAAGGCAAAATTGTCGGTTTGGATGCGTTGGTGGCGAAAGCGGCCAAAACAGGGCGGTTTGACTATAAGGCAAAGGTGCCGGGACTTGAGCTGGTGGACCGTTACACCTTCCGCATTCATCTGACACGGCCGGATTACAGTATGCTGCATATCCTGGCGCATACCCCGACTGCAGCGGTAGCTTGGGAAGTCGTGAATCGTTATCGTGACCGCAACGGACAGATTATGGCAAATCCTGTCGGGACAGGTCCTTACCGCCTAGAAAGCTGGCGGCGTGGATCGCAGATTGTGATAGTGGCGAATCCCGGTTACCGGGGATTTATCTGGGACTTTGAGGCAGGGGATGACCCAGATGATCAACGGATTGTTGATGAAATGCGGGGCAAGGCGATGCCGCAGATCGGCAAAGTGGTGATTGATGTCATTCCGGAAGACCAGTCCCGGTGGCTGGCTTTCCAGAATCAGGAAATTGATTTGTTCAGCCTGGAAGGACCGCTGGCTCCCCAGGCATTGTCAGATGGACAGCTGAAACCGGCGCTGGCAGAACAGGGCATACGGCTTTCCCGCTATGTTGAACCGGAACTGACCCAGTTTTATTTCAACATGCGAGATCCGATGGTCGGCGGATTGTCGAACGAGAAGATCGCTCTGCGCCGTGCCATTATCATGGCGCATAATGTGCAGGAAGAAATTGATGTTGTCTGGAACGGTCAGGCGGTGATGCTACATTTCCCCATTCCACCGGGAGTTGCCGGTCACGATGATGCCTATCAGGGCATCATCGGCTTTGAGCCAGATACCGCCAATGCCTTGCTTGACCGCTATGGTTATGCCAAGGATGATGATGGATGGCGCCACCAGCCGGATGGTTCCCCATTGGTTATCGTGTTTTCCGCCCGGGCAGATTCAACGGGACAACAGCAGTTGGAAATGTGGAAACGGACTTTTGACAGCCTTGGCATCCGAATGCGGGAAGATCGGCGACCGTTCCCTGACCTTATCAAGGCAGAGAAACAATGCCAGTTGATGATGCGGGAAATGGTTTGGATTGCGGATTACCCGGATGGCGGCAATTTCATGCAGCTGTTCTATGGACCGCATATCGGGCAGAGCAATCATGGCTGTGTCAGCCTTCCACAGTTTGATGTCCTTTATGAAGAAGCTTCCAAACTGCCTGATAGCGAAGCCCGAGACCTGCTGTACCATAAGATGACACGGCTGCTTGAAGTCTATACCCCGACGGGCATCGGCTATGCGCGTTACCGGAATATGCTGATCCAGCCTTATGTCATTGGTTATAAAAAGCATCCCGTTATGCATAATGAATGGGTTTATAGCGATATTGATATGGCTAAAAGATGATAATGGGACCATATCAGGCTATTATTCCAACTTCAGCAATTTGATTGGTTGAGCAAATGAAAAAACAAGTTCCTGCTGTGAAATCCCTACTGTGCGCTACACTGATGGCTTTGGGCGTTTCCTGGGCGGCTCCTGTGATGGCGGCTTCTCCTGTAATCTCTGTGCCTGCTACTGGCGATATAGAATCCCAGTGCAAGTCGCAGCTGGAAATCCTGAAAAAGGGGGTGGAAGACCTGTCTGCCCTGCCTGTTGAAACCCTTGAAGGGGCGGATGCTTTCCTGCGCGGCTGGAACCGTTTGCAGATGGGCATCGAAGACCTTGATGGTCCGATGAGTCTGTTGGGCCGGGTTTCTCCGGATGCCGAAGTCCGCAAGCAGGCAGATGCTTGTGCCATCCAGACCCAGCAGTTCATCACGGATGTCTATCAGAACGAAAACCTCTACCGCAATATGCGGGTTGTCCGTATCAATGATGATGAAGAGCGCAAACTGCGTCAGGATGTCGTCAGTGCCTATGAAGACGCCGGGATCTCCCTTCCTCCCGATAAACGCCGCCGTGTCGGGGCGATTGTAGAACGGCTGACAGAAATCAGTCAGGCATTCAGCAAAAACCTGCGTGAGAACCCGAACCGTGTCACGATGACAGCCGCTGAACTGGACGGCATGCCGAAAGAATATCTGGACCGTCTCCAGAAAGATCCGAAGACAGGGGCGTATTCACTCGGTTTTTCCTATCCGGAATATCTGCCGTTCATGCAGTATGCAAACAACGACAAAGCACGAGAAAAATACCGTTTTGCTTTCATCAATCGAGGCGGTAAGGCAAACCTTGACTTGTTGCAGGAAGCGGTACAGCTCCGTCATGAAATGGCAGTGCTTGAAGGCTACCGGAGTTATGCTGACTTTGCCCTGCGCCGCCGAATGGCGAAAAAACCGGCGGCTGTGGACCGTTTCCTGGATGATGTCCAGAAAATCGTGACAGAAACCGAAAAGGTTGAACTTAACGATCTCAAGGCATTCAAGGCAAAGGCAAGGGGGATTACGCCAGCCCTGGCTGACATTCATCATTGGGACACCAATTACTGGCTCACCCGGTATAAGGAACAGTATTTCGGCGTGAATCAGAACGATTTGCGCCGTTATTTCCCGACCCAGGCATCCGTAGATTGGGCAATGGGGCTTGCCAGCACGCTGTATGGACTGGAATTCAGAAAATCAGGCGTTCCCTCCTGGCATGATGATGTTCAGTATTATGAAGTCTTTGACAAGAAAGAAAACAAGGTCATCGGTGGCGTCTATCTGGACTTGTTCCCCCGTGAAGGCAAGTATGGACATGCCGCTGCGTTTCCGGTTCAGGGATCCAGCACCTTGGAAGACCGCCTGCCGATTTCGGTACTGGTCACCAATTTCAGTCGGGATGGACTGGATATTGGCGAACTGGAAACCCTGCTGCATGAATTCGGTCATATCCTGCATGGCGTGATGTCGAAAACCCGTTTTGTGGAACAGTCGGGGACCAGCGTGGAACGGGATTTTGTCGAAGCGCCTTCCCAAATGTTTGAGGAATGGGCGTACAACTATGATGCTTTGTCCACCTTACCGAAATATGCGCATGGCAGCTGTCCCCAGGTCACCAAAGACCTGCTGAAACGAATCAATGATTCCCGTAAGTTCGGCCGAGGCATTTTCTATTCCCGTCAGACGCTGTATGCAAAATATGACATGGCGGTTTATGGCAATCAGGTGAAGGATGTCATGGCGACATGGGAAAAACTCGAGGGAGCAACACCTCTGGGCTATGACCCCGGCACCCAGTTCCCAGGGCAGTTCAGCCATATCATCAGCGGCTATGCCGCCGGTTACTATGGTTATATGTGGTCCAAGGTACTGGCGTTGGATATGCTGTCCCGCTTCGATGGCAAACTGATGAATCCATTGATCGGTCAGTTCTACCGCAAGACTGTGCTTGAGCGGGGCAGTGAATTGCCGGCAGACCGTATGGTTCGTTATTTCCTGGGTCGTTCACCAGACAGTACCGCTTTTTACGAAGACTTGAGCGGTCTTGAACGGCGAAAATAACCGGAATGGAGCCGCCCTGGGAAACCAGGGCGATATTTCTGCAAGATGATGTCTTATCTCTTCAGACGTCTGTGGCAGATGGTCCCGACTCTGTTGGGCGTGTTGCTGCTGGTCTTTTTCCTCTTCAACTGGGTTGGCGGTGATCCGGCTTATGTGCTGGCAGGCAAGATATCGAATCCTGAACAGATTGCCAATATCCGCCATCAACTGGGATTGGACGAACCCATCTATGTGCAGCTCTGGATTTTTATCAGGCAAACGGTCTGTTTCGATTTCGGCAGCAGCTGGAGTACCGGTGAAGCAGTTTCAGATATTATCGTTTCCCGGATGGGACCTTCGCTAACGCTGTTGATTCCTTTAACTATTCTTGAAACCGTTGTGGCCGTTGCCCTGGGATTAGCGGTCGCCTATGTACGGGGATCCCTCACCGACCGCATAATCATGATAGTCTGCACCATCGGTATGGCAGTCAGCATTCTGGTGTATATCATCGTTTTCCAATATTGGCTGGCTTATCGGTTGGGATGGTTCCCGGTGCAGGGATGGGATATTTCCTGGCTGGGGTCCTTGCGCTATGCGATGCTGCCGGTCCTGATCCTACTGGTGGTCAGTATTGCTCCAAACCTGAGACTCTATCGGACGTTCATGCTGGACGAACTGGGACAGGATTATGTGCGGACCGCCCGAGCAAAAGGACTATCAGAAAAGCGGATTTTATGGGTGCATGTCCTGCGCAATGCGGCAATTCCGATAGTGACTTATGTCATGTCCACTCTGCCATCCCTGCTGGTCGGCGCTTTCCTGGTTGAACGCTTTTTCTCTATTCCCGGGATTGGACGTGAGATCATCCTGGCGGTGGAACGCAGTGATTTTCCGGTCGTGAAAGCCATCACCATTTATGTCGCCATTGCGACCATGGTCTTCAACCTGCTGGCGGACCTGCTCTACCAGAAAATTGATCCGCGGGTGCGTCTGCAATGAACAACGCTACCAGACAGTTGCCACCCCCCTCAGACAGCCTTTGGCGGCTGGCGTGGAAACGCTTGTGTGCAGATCGGGTCGCCATGGTATCCCTGGCAGTCGTCCTGCTGTTTATCGGGATGCTGTTGCTCTCGATGGTGGGATGGATTGCTTCTGATTGGGAAAAAGAAGCTGGTGTCCATTATGCACCTCCGCATTTTGTCGGTGCGGAAAAGGTTACAGACCATCCTGCTGATGGACGGGCAGTCCGGGAAGTACCGGAAAACCCACGGGATCCTCTGCGGCATGTCATCCGCCAGCTCCGCAAGGAAATTCGTGAAAACCGTCCTTCTACAGGTGTTGCTGTTCAGAACTATGGCATCAAAGACCCTCTTCAGGCAGATCTGGATGCCATCCGCAGCCAGCAGCAACAGCAGGAATCCGGTTCTAGTCATGTAGCCGTTCGCCAGAAGACTTTGCTGTTCGGTGCGGATAAATGGGGGCACGATGTCATCAAGAAAGTCATTAAAGGTTCTGAAACTTCGATTGTGGTCGGGTTGGTTGCCGCTCTGGTGGCAACCCTCATCGGAACCGTGTTGGGCGCACTGTCCGGTTATTTTGGCGGCTGGCTTGATGACTGCCTGAACTGGTTTTACAACGTGTTCACATCCATTCCTTACCTGTTGCTGATCTTGGCAGTAGCAGCGGTGCTCCAGAGCAAAGGTATGCTGACCATCATCCTGATTTTGGGACTGACTGGCTGGACGGGCGTTTTTCGGCTAGTACGCGCCGAGTATATGAAACACCGTGAGCGGGAATATGTGATGGCGGCGGGAGCCATCGGTGCCTCTCACTGGCGCCGGATGTTTGTTCATATCTTCCCGAATATCAGCCACATTCCATTGGTTCAGTTCTCATTGATGGCGGTTGGCTTCATCAAGTCAGAAGTCATCTTGAGTTTCCTGGGGTTTGGGGTGCCGGTTGGCGTGGTGTCTTGGGGCAGTATGCTCAATGAGGCACAGAACGAGTTGATTCTTGGCAAATGGTGGCAGCTGGTTGCCGTAACAGCGGCAATGGCCGTTCTGATTACCGCCTTGTCTCTGTTCACGGATGGATTGCGGGATGCGCTAGATCCGAAATTGAATCAGGGGGAAACATGAGTGCTGGCGATGGCATCCTTCTGAAAGCCCACAACCTGCGGGTCGCATTTAAGACAGGCAAGACCTCCTTTACTGAAGCTGTGAAAGGCATCTCTTTTGATGTGCCGGTCAGCCGGACCGTTGCGCTGGTCGGGGAATCTGGCAGTGGAAAATCCGTCAGTGCGTTGGCGGTGATGGGCCTGCTACCACGTGATGTTGCCCGGATTGGTGCTGGCTCCTCGATTGTCTTTGATGGACAGGAACTGCTGGCAATGGCCATGGCAGACCGTCGCAAGCTCTGCGGTACGATGGTGTCGATGGTGTTCCAAGATCCAATGACCTCTTTGAATCCGGTCTTTACCGTGGGCTACCAGATCGGGGAAGTCCTGCGGCTGCACAAGGGCATGACCCAGGAACAGGCAAGAAAACGCACGGTCGCATTGCTTACCGAAGTCGGGATTCCAGAACCAGAACAACGTGTTGACGCTTATCCGCACCAGCTTTCTGGCGGCCAGCAGCAGCGGGTGATGATTGCGATGGCAATCGCCTGTGAACCAAAACTGCTAATAGCCGATGAACCGACTACCGCATTGGATGTCACTGTCCAGCGACAAATCATCCATCTAATCCAGGATCTACAGAAACATCATCAGATGTCGGTGCTGTTCATCACCCATGACTTGCAGCTGGTGTCAGAAATGGCGGATGATGTGATTGTCATGCGCTATGGCGATGTAAAGGAACAGGCAGCCGCAGAACAAGTATTCACGCATCCCAAAGACCCCTATACCCGGGCATTAATGCTCTGCCGCCCACCGATGGACCACCGTCCAATTCATCTGCCTGTCATTGATGACATCATTGCATCGGGCGATCAGGCTCCTCCATCAGAAGGAGAACGTGTTCGGGGTTACCGACCCGATGATGACGTGGTGCTAGAAGCGAGACATATCTGCAAGGACTTTACCATCAAGACCGGTCTTTTCCAGAAAAAAGCCTTTCATGCGGTGAAAGATGTCTCCTTTATCCTGCCCCGGCAGAAAACGCTCGGCATTGTCGGAGAATCCGGATCAGGCAAGACAACACTGGGACTGACCGTCATGCGATTGCACCAGGCAACCTCTGGGGAAGTCATCTTTGATGGTAAAGACATTCTTGCCTTGCCGGAATCATCATTCCTGCCCTATAAGCGCAAAATCCAGGTCATTTTCCAGAACCCCTATGCCTCGCTGAATCCTCGTTTTACTGTTGGGCAAATTCTGATGGAACCGATGAAACTGCATGGTATCGGTGAGAATATTGCTGACCGCCGCGACCTTGCTCTCGACTGGCTGAAACGGGTAGGATTGCCTGCCGAGGCGTTCCAGCGTTATCCGCATGAGTTTTCAGGGGGACAGCGCCAACGGATCGCCATTGCCCGCTGCCTCACCATGCATCCTGAAGTCCTGCTCTGTGATGAGTCTGTCTCCGCACTGGATGTTTCGGTGCAGGCACAGATCCTCAACCTGCTGCAAGACCTTCAGGATGAATTTGGACTGTCTTATCTTTTCATCTCGCATGACTTGTCTGTTGTGAAATATATGGCAGACCAGGTCATGGTCATGAAGGAAGGCGAGATGGTCGAGATGGCTAATGCCGATGAGATTTACCGCAATCCCCAGCACCCCTATACTCGGGAACTGCTGGCGGCAATCCCTCAGGACCGATATACGCTCAGATAAGCTGTTCTGAAATGGTTAATCATGCTTTTGTTGCCAGGTGGATATCCTTTGGATAAATGATTTCTTGAAGCCATTCACCGAAGATTAAAGGGACGCTGTCTCGCGAATGTACCATCGGCGAAAACAGGGCAGCTCCCTACTGGTGTTGGCTCTGGATGATTTACAATATTTTTCTGAAGCATTCTTTGGGTAACACATCTATGATGGATAAGAAGCCATGAAGAAGACAACCGCCTTGATTGGTTCCACATTGCTTGCTATTGCTGCAACCGGTATGGTCTCTGCCTGCGGTCAAGAACCAACATCTACGGGCAGCACCATCGATTCCTCCAATAAATCTGCCCCAAAGACCATCCAGTCAAAAGACATCACTTCGTTCTCATACACCTTCGTTGAAGAAGGACGGATTGCAACCATCAAGTCCCGTGGCGGTGACTTTGTTACCGTTGACGATGACGGTGATTTCCATGGCAGATGCCATTACAAGCTGACCCGCCAAGGAGAAAACGCCGATTTTGATGTCAACTGTTCCGGCAACACCAGATTTTCCGGAGAAGCCCAGAAACCCTTGCAATTTTCCGGAACGGTCAGCAAGGAAGTCTTGGATGAATTGCAAGCCATCATTGACAAGCATCATGTTGCCCGCTTGAACGGCTTTTACAAGCGTAACTCAGCTCTCGGCAATTATTTTAACCTGCAGATCAACTATGCTTCCGGCGAGTCAATCATTGCCGGCGGTGAAGGCGGGATTTCTGTCCTCCCAACAGGGGGACTGCCTGGAGATGAATTCGGCCGTTTCTTCAAGAAACTGATCCAGCAGTCTGGGCAGACGCTCCCAAGCCACCTTCCGCCAGCCAGTACCATCAACCATTTTGAACTCAAATTTGTCAACAACCAACCTGAAGCAGGATTCCCGGCAGGCCGCTACCTGATGCAGTATTTCCATCTCGAAAACAGTAAGGATGAATACATCTATGCTTCCTATGAACCTGCTGATCCTGCTCAGAAAACCGTTTTTAAGACAAATTTCCGGAAGGTGGAAGTCCGGGCTTTGCAATCCCTGATTGACTGCGAAAACCTGACAGCATTATCCGGTTACAAGCTCCAGAAACCAGACCTAGGCGACCAGAAATTCACCTTGGAAATCGGTTACCAGAACCAGCAGGCGCTCCGCGCAGAAGCGATCGGGGATGAAAGCGTCCTGCCATCAGAACACTGGAACGGCGGCAAACCCTTTGTGGATTTCTTCCATCAGGCTGCTGTCAAACATGGAAAGGTTTTTCCGTAGGGATTTCTTTACCGTTTATGCAGTGGCCAACTGTTATGGATGACCCTGTCCGCATCGCCTTGGTTCACAATATAGACTTTTTGATGGATATGGGTCTTTGACTGGGCGGCAAGGGCAACTTCCATCCTGCCATCCCCGTTCAGATCCGCGGTGAAAAGGTCGGTGACTTTCCCTTCTGACGGCTCTGCCAGTATTGTGGTTGCCACATTGCCCTGCTGTATCTGACGGAGCATCGCAAAAGGCACTTTTCCTCCAGCGGCATGACCGGTCATGATGACTTCATCGGTGCCATTTCCATCCAGATCCACTTTCATCAACTTGGTCAGTATCACCCGGTTATGCAGCAGTCCCTGACCTGCCAGGAAATCCGCTGCCAACGCCTTGTACTGCGCGTTGTCAGGAGACAGGCTTTCCGCCTTTCTCGGCATCACGTCCCATGTCACTTCTGTGGTTATCACCAGCGTATGAGAGGGATACGAAACATGCTGATAAGAGGGCAGTTGGACGCTGAATACCGGCGCATCGAGTCCATCATCTGATGTTGCCGGTCCTTCTTCATCAGGATGGTCACGGTCGATGGCACAGGCAACCCCTTCCACCACCCGACCATCCAGATAAAAAACAGTGGCATATTCACCGCCCCAAAGGTAAGTCGGTCCTTGTAACGACGCTGTTGGTAACCATTTCCCCTCAAAGTACCCGCCCATCAGGATGTTGTTCAAGGCAATATGGTTGTCGGCAAACGCTGGCAGCCCCGCCAATCCCAGCAAGGCTGTCAGCAATCCTGTCCTAAACATTTTCATCGGTTTTATTTCTCTTCCAGCAACAGGCCCTTGGCGTTCTGCGCCGATCTGTGCCAGTCAGTGTTTGACTGGCTCCACCACGCCTATCCCTTATCCTTTGTCTTTCGAGGCGGCAAAATTGTTTCAATGCGAACGGATCATCGTGCCGAAAGGCTGATCGGTTAGCACTTCCAGCAACAGGGAGTGTTCAATGCGTCCATCAATGATATGGACAGAATTGACACCGGATTTCGCCGCATCCAAAGCGGAACCGATTTTCGGCAGCATGCCCCCAGAGATGGTGCCATCGGCAAACAGGCTGTCGATTTCATGGGCTGTCAGGTCAGTCAGCAGATGGTTTTCCTTATCCAGCACCCCAGAGGTGTTGGTCATCATAATCAGCTTTTCAGCACCGAGAATTTCTGCAATCTTGCCGGCAACAAGATCTGCATTGATGTTGTAGGCTTCGCCATCATCGCTAAACCCAATCGGGGAAATCACCGGAATAAAACTACCACCCTGCTGGAGGGCAGTGATGACTTGCGGATTGATGGACTTGATCTTGCCGACATGACCGATGTCGATAAATTCACCGGGTCGGTTCTGGTCAGGCAGCTGCATTTTCTCAGCACGGATTAGCCCGCCATCCTTACCAGTCAGACCGACTGCCTGACCGCCATAGTGGTTGATTAGCATAACGATGTCCTGCTGGACCTCTCCACCGAGCACCCATTCCACGACTTCCATGGTTTCGTCATCAGTCACCCGCATACCCTGGACAAAGTTGCCGCTTTTGCCGACTTTGCCAAGCGCCTTGTTGATTTGGGGCCCGCCACCATGGACAACAACAGGTTTCATGCCGATCAGTTTCAGCAGGATGACATCCTTGGCAAAACCATGCTTCAGTTTTTCTTCGATCATCGCATTGCCACCATATTTGATGACAATGGTCTTGCCATGGAACTTGCGGATATAAGGCAATGCTTCAGCCAGGACTTCCGCTTTCAATTTAGGTTCGAGATTCTTCATTCGCTTATCTCCCTCCAAAAACCTTGAGGAAACAGTCAAAACAGGATCAGCTTGAATTCTAACCGTTTTGCACGAAAAACATCAGTCTTCCAAGACAGGAATCCCAAACAGAGTATGATAAGTCGGGTAAAAGGAACAGTACAGTACCGTGGTGACAGTGACCGATATGATGTAGATGACAAATGCCCCAATCATGCCTCCCAGCATCGGACCAATGACACCGCCAACGATGGACGGGATGATGAAGCCGACAACCAGAAATCCCAGCGCATAGACGATAAATGGACGCCAATTATGGGCTACAGTGAAAAAGCTATAGAACATCGCTTTTGGCACCCCCATCTGCCGCCAGCCGATCAATGGGGCGGCAAACCAAGTCAGCATGAAGAACGGGATATAGAGCACAACAATGGCAAGTGCCATATAGCCCGCCCGGGTTATCTGTTCATCGCTGAGTGGCGGTGTCCCCTCACGGGACATCACAAGAGCAAACAGCGCGCCATCGTCCAGGACGGTTGAAATTCCGGCAACAATCACTCCAAAAACGATATAGCAGCCACTTAATGCAAACAACCGGAAGAGGGTAAGGCGATCCAGAACGGCAAACAATGCGCCAAATGTCAATGGTTCGTCCCGGTCCACCTTGAGAGTGGCGTTCATGAACAGGAAGGAAAAAATGGCAATGGTGAAAACGGGAAAGACCTGCCCGACAACAGGCACCATGGTAATCAGCACAACCGCCATCATATAGAGAAAAAGCAGGTTGACCAGGAAGAAAGGTCGTTTCTTGAAGATGGTGAAACCGGCGCGGATCCACTCCCAGCCGGTTTTGGCAGGTATGCGATTCATACAATTAATGCAGGAGCAGGTTCAACAATACGCAATTTAAGTATCCGTTCAAAATGCTTGGGATCATGCGGTGTCAGCAGTTCGGCTTCACGAGGCATATAGAAATCATACAGGCGGGAAAGCCAGAAACGCAGAGCGGCGCTGCGCAAGGTTGCCTGCCATGCTTCTTCCTCATCCCTGGTGAAAGGACGCTCTGCATGGTAGGCATCCAGATACGCCCGGACACGCGGCATATCCCATTCACCGGTTTCAAGATCGATGCACCAGTCATTGACCGCAACTGCCACATCGAACAACCAGGTATCGACACCGGCAAAATAAAAATCAAAGAAGCCTGATAGCGTATCTCCATCAAACATTACATTGTTTCGGAACAAATCAGCATGGATTGGTCCGCTAGGCAGCTGATGGTAAGTCGGGGACTGCTGGAAAGCTTGCTGGTATGCCAGTTCCTGCTGGAGCAATACTGCAGCATCTGCAGGAATATAGGGAATCACCCGTGGTACTGTCTCAATCCACCATGCCATGCCACGTGGGTTCGGCTGGATCAGCGGATAATCCTGCGCGGCAACATGCATCTTCGCCATCATCACGCCAACTTCAGCGCAATGGATGGGCTTGGGTTCTGACAACCAATTTCCTGCCAGTTTGGTCACGATGCAAGCAGGTTTACTACAGAGAGTATGCAAGATACAGCCTGTCTTGTCTGCGATGGGGGCAGGGACTTTCACGCCTTTTTCCGCCAGATGGTGCATCAGGTTCAGGTAGAACGGCAATTCTTCATGCGTCAGTTTCTCAAACAGTGTAAGGACATATTCATTGTCCTGGGTTGTTATGAAGAAATTGCTGTTCTCAATCCCTGAACTAATACCTCGGATTGCTATGACCGGTGCCAATGGGAAACCTGCAAGCAACGGTTTCAGGTCCTGAAGAGTGACTGGTGTAAAGACCGCCATGGTATTAATCGACTTCCTGAAGCCTCATCCATCATTCCCCGGATGGCGGCGGAACATCTGAACTCATTGGATCGTTTTCATCCCCGCTCTTCCTGGCGCGTTCAGTGACATCAAATTCGCCGACCTTCCACAATGCAGGCCTGACTAGACCACTTTCAAAGGAATCGGGAACACCATTTTTACCATTTGGATACAGGTAATAAGTGCTGGGGCCACTGGTCACCTTGATTTCTTCAACCATCCCGCCATTACGCCGTTCCACAATCTCAGCATTAATATCTGGCTTACGGATGGTGATGGCAGGTTCATCGGTTTCATCCAAGATTTCAGTTCCGGCATCTGTTGTATCCTGCGCATACGCCACTGGCATGGTCGCAAAAGCAACCAATGCGATTAGATATTTCAGAAAGAATCTGACCTGCATGATGGATACCCCAACAGATGGATTGGCTTTATTTTAACAAAACAAGTTTTACAGATACATCAATTTGAGTCGTTCTTCGGAAGTCAATACAAACGTCCAGGCCTCATAGAAGGACACAATCTTCTCGACAGCAGAATCAATATCATCCGTCAGCATCATCAGTTCAATATCGCCTTCGGAAATCGTTTTTTCCTGAAGCATGACTTCACGGCTCCAATCGATAAACCCTTTCCAGAAATGGGTTCCAAAAAGGATCAGCGGCACCTTGCGGATCTTGGCGGTCTGCATCAATGTCATCACTTCGCACAGTTCGTCTAATGTCCCAAAACCGCCTGGAAATACTACAAAGGCATTCGCATATTTGACAAGTCCCACCTTGCGAGCGAAAAAATGGCGGTAATTGAGTGACACATTCTGCCAAGGATTGGCAGCCTGTTCATGGGGCAGTTCGATGTTCAATCCCACAGAAGGGGATTCTCCCTCAAAGGCTCCCATGTTGGCAGCCTGCATGATACCGGGGCCGCCCCCGGAAAAAACCGAAAATCCGGCATCAGACAGCTTGCGTGCCAGTTCAATACACTGGTCAAAATACGGATTGCCAGGCTTGAACCGGGCAGAACCGAAAATCGTGACCGCCGCTTGTATCTCAGAAAGTTTTTCCGTGGTTTCGACAAATTCTGACATAATGGAGAACATGCTCCAGGATTCCCGTGCTTTGAGAACCGTCGCATATTTCACGTCTTTGACATCGTGCAGTAGTCGCACTTTTTTTTTGTTGTTTTCCATATGAAATATGAGCAAATGTCTGTTATTGGTTGATGGCTCCAATTACCTGTACCGGGCTTACCATGCATTGCCTGACCTGCGCAATGCCGCCGGTGAGCCAACTGGGACGGTCTATGGTTTCATGAAAATGCTTCACCGCCTTGAAAAGGATTATCCCACAGCCTATGCCGCCTGTGTATTCGATGCGAAGGGAAAAACTTTCCGTCATGACCTTTATGCCGACTACAAGGCAAATCGGCCACCGATGCCGGATGACCTGATCCGCCAGATCGCACCAATTCATGAATTGGTCAGGATGCACGGTTGGCCGCTGCTTTCTGTGGAAGGCATTGAGGCGGATGATGTGATCGGCACCCTTGCCAGCACGGCACGGGAACAGGGTTTCAGCGTCATCATCTCGACTGGTGACAAAGACATGGCCCAGCTGGTTGATGACCGTACCACACTGGTTGACACCATGAAAAATGAGATTCTGGACCGCGATGGTATCATCCGGAAATTCGGTGTTCCTCCAGAGCGGATCATTGACTATCTGTCTCTGATCGGTGACAGTTCGGACAATATCCCCGGAGTCAGCAAGGTCGGTCCGAAGACGGCGGTCAAATGGCTGGCTCAATATGACTCTCTGGATGGTGTCATCCAAAATGCCGGAAACATTAAAGGGGCGGTTGGCGAGAACCTGCGCAAAACGCTGGATTGGCTGCCACAGGCACGCTTATTGGTCACAATACGTTCCAATAGCGATCTGAGTGGATATATCCAATCCATTGAAGAAAGTCTGAAAAAGCAGGACCGTGACATTGAAGGGCTGAAAAAGGCTTTTGCGCATCTCGGTTTCAGGAACATGCTGAAGGAACTGACTGGAGAATCTTCTACTGATGCACCTGATATTCCTGTCAGGCAGAAAGCCATTCCGCCATCCCCAGCACAGGCGGACAGCCTGTTCAAAGGGGAAGTTCTCTCCTTCAACCCTGCTGCGCATTACGAAACTGTCCAGACTCTTGAACAGCTCGACTGCTGGATTGACCGAATCAGCCATGCTGGATTGACTGCTATTGATACCGAGACGACTTCACTGGATGCGATGACAGCCAGGCTGGTCGGCATTTCTCTGTCCGTCAAGGCAGGAGAGGCGGCATATATTCCTGTCGGGCATCAGGTATTGGGCGTGGAACAGCTACTCTGCAACCTGGTGCTTGAAAAACTGAAACCATGGCTGGAAAACCCTGACTATCAGAAAGTCGGACAGAATATCAAATACGATTGCCATATTTTCGCCAATTATGGTATTCAGCTCCGGGGCATTGCTCATGACACGATGCTGGAATCTTATGTCCTGGCATCCCATCGTCGCCATGATATGGACTCGCTGTCTGAACGGCTGCTCGGTCATAAACCCATCAGTTATGAGGAAGTTTGTGGGAAAGGGGTTTCCCAACTGGGATTTGAAGAGACTGATATTGAGACAGCTTCACGCTATGCAGCTGAAGATGCAGATGTCACGCTACAGCTCCATCATAAAATGTGGCAGACACTCAGCCAGCACGAAAAGCTCCGCGATGTCTATTGCCAGATTGAGATTCCTGTGCTGTCTGTCCTTCAGAGAATGGAACGCAATGGTGTGCTGATTGACAGTAACCTGCTGTTGCAGCAATCAGCGGTCCTGGGGCAGACAATGGATGATCTGACCCAACAAGCTTATAACCTCGCAGGAAGACCCTTTAACCTGAACTCGCCGAAACAGCTTGGTGCCATCCTGTTCGATGAACTGGGAATGAAACCTGTCAAGAAGACCCCTTCCGGTGCTCCTTCGACCAACGAAGAAGCCTTGGAAAAACTGGCGTTGGATTATCCCCTGCCCAAAATCATCCTAGATTACCGGAGTATGGCGAAACTCAAGTCGACCTATACTGACAAGTTGCCAAAAATGGTCAATCCTGCCACAGGACGCGTCCATACCAATTATGCACAGGCCGTCGCCGTGACTGGGCGGCTAGCATCCAATGACCCGAACCTGCAGAACATCCCCATCAGGACCGAGGAAGGTCGCCGGATTCGGGAAGCTTTCATTGCTCCAGCAGGACATTGCATCGTTTCAGCCGACTATTCCCAGATTGAACTACGCATTATGGCGCATTTGTCAGGGGATAAACGTCTGTTGGAGGCGTTTCATCAAGGTGAAGACATTCATCGCGCTACTGCCGCTGAGATCTTCAATCTTACGCCGCTTGAGGTTTCATCTGACCAACGCCGCTATGCGAAAACCATCAACTTTGGACTGATATACGGGATGAGTGCCTTCGGGGTCGCCGCCAGCCTCAACATCAGCCGTGCGGATGCAAAAGATTACATTGACCGTTATTTCCAGCGTTATCCCGGCGTTGCTGTTTATATGGAAAATACCCGGAAGCAGGCTCTGGAGCAGGGTTTTGTCGAAACCGTTTTCGGCAGAAGACTCTGGCTGCCTGAAATCAGGTCGGGGGGTGTCCGTCGGCAAGCCGCCGAGCGTGCTGCCATCAACGCTCCGATGCAAGGTACCGCTGCTGACATCATCAAGCTGGCAATGATTGCTGTGGATCACTGGCTTGCGGCAGAACAGCTCAAGTCCCAACTGATTATGCAGGTACATGATGAACTGGTCCTTGAGGTTCCTGAAAATGAATTGCCCCTTATCCGGAAGCGTTTGCCTGAACTCATGGCACAGGCAGCAAGACTAGATGTCCCGTTGATTGCCGAAGTCGGTTATGGCAAGAACTGGGACGAGGCACATTGAATGCTTCGGGTGATTGGGATAAGTCCCTGATAAAGCTGTAGAAATGCTGTTTTTTAGTATAGAATAATGATGAGGTATCCGTATTGGGATCTGTGCTGGTTCCTTATGGGCTTTAACCAACGGAAAAGCTTTTCTTTTTTCTTCAAGGAGACAGTTAGATGGGTAAATTTGTCATCAAGGAAGCCAAGATCGGCACTAAATTCAATCTGGTCGCAGGCAACGGTGAAATCATCGCCAGTTCCCAAATTTACAAGAGTGTCAGTGGTCTGAAAAACGGTATCGCCAGTGTGCAAAAACATGCACCGGGAGCCGCCATTGAAAATCAGACTGTGGAAGGCTATGCCGCTGAAAAGCATCCTAAATTTGAGGTTTATGCTGACAAGGCAGGCGAATACCGCTTCCGTCTGAAAGCGTCCAACGGCCAGATCATTGCTGTCAGTGAAGGTTATAAGGCTTTAAAGAGTTGTTTGAACGGTATTGCATCGGTCAAGAAAAACGCTGTCACCGACAAGATTGTTCAAGAAGCCAAAAAATAAGCTTTGCCAGTCAATGCGTGTGTTTCTGATGGCGCACGCTGATTTGATGCTTGCCTTTTTCAGGCAAGAGGGTGGTGTTTCCCGCCATCATTAGCTGTTCCTGATTCCCTGTCAGGGGAATAGGGTTGTTGCTTTCTCCTTTTTTCATATCATCAGCCTTATTGCGCTTTTCTGGCTTTCGCCCCAAAGAATGTCGCTGCAATGCCGCTGGCAATGATGACTGCCATACCAACCCAACTGATCCAGCCGAATAGGTCTCCCCAGATGATGATGCCCCAGATACAGGAGAACACGATACCGGAATACTGCAGGTTGGCTGTCAACAGTGTCTTGCCCAGGTGAAATGCACGGGTGTTCGCCATCTGGCCGACAGCAGCAGAAAGTCCTACGAGAACCAGCAGGAGTAATCCTCTGGGACTGTGTTCGTGGAATGCAATGCCGTCACTGCCTGGAAGCTGAGCACTGAGCACTGTCAGGATTGCCGCACCGACGGTACTGATGACGCAAAAATAGAAAACAACCCGGTACTCTGGTTCCCCCAACTGTCCCAAACGACGGACCTGAAGTCCTGCCAGCCCTGCCAAGAATCCTGAGGAGAGTCCAATTAACC
>CAVERB010000076.1:22577-31245 GCA_963618105.1 Oxalobacter sp.
GTATTGTTCTTCCTGGATGTTTGGCTGCAACACCATGACCACCCCGATGAAACTGATGATGATGGCTCCCACCAGTTTCCATTCAAACCGTGTCTGTCCCTGCAGCAAGCCACCGATGAACAAAACCAGTGCGATCCAGATAGGAGAGGTGTAGTTAAGAGTGACCGCTGTTGCCAATGGCAGTCCCCGGAAAGAATAGAAATGCAGTCCAAACGCCGTGGCACCAACAATCGCACGCCAGGCATGTTCCAATGGAAACCTCGTTTTCAGAGAACCTTTCTGGAAGAAAGTGATAATGCCCATGAAAACAGCCCCGACCAAGCTGCGGTACATGACAATCTCAAGCGTGGAATATT
Organism: Oxalobacter sp.; assembly: GCA_963618105.1. Classification (GTDB taxonomy): domain Bacteria; phylum Pseudomonadota; class Gammaproteobacteria; order Burkholderiales; family Burkholderiaceae_D; genus Oxalobacter. The sequence continues at coordinate 22,934 of CAVERB010000076.1, forward strand.
CATCAGACACGAGCTTGACACAGACTGCCATGAATGTCAGGCAGAGCGAGGTGACAAGCATCCAAAGTGACTGCATCTGAGATCGGAGAAAATATCAGAAAGACTCCCTGTTCCCCAAAAAACAGGATAGGACCAGCAGGGAAATGCCTGTTCCCATGTATCAAGTCATGGAAAACAGTGATTAAACCACTCATGGCGTATAATATCAAGTTCGGTCAGAAGAGCTGTTTCCAATGCTCTGGCTGTTATCTGATTCCCAGACGTTCTTCCGCCTGAAGCCTTATGAATACTGAAGACACCGATAAAACCCCTGCTTCCTATGAAGAAGCCATTACAGAACTGGAACGGCTGGTCGCCAGAATGGAGGCGGGAGAACTGTCCCTGGAACAATCCATTGACGCTTACCGGCGCGGTGTGGAACTGATCCGGTTCTGTACCGCAAAGCTGGACAAAGTGGAAACGCAAGTCAGGATCCTTGACGGAGAAATCTTGGCACCTTTCCTGACGGACAACACGAATGAGATGGAAAAATGAGTGACCGGTTCAACCAATGGATCAAAACCATCCAGTCTGATGTCGAGAAAGCCCTCTCGGATCATCTGTCTGCTGGAACCAGTTTTCCTGCCCGGTTGGAACATCTCCATCAAGCGATGCGTTATGCGGTGCTTGATGGCGGTAAGCGTATCCGTCCCTTGCTGGTGTATGCAGCGGGACAGCTTTTTGATGCGCCAACAACCGTTCTCAGATCGGTCGCTACTGCGGTTGAAATGATTCATGCCTACTCATTGATTCATGATGATATGCCCTGTATGGACAATGATGTCATCCGCCGTGGCAAACCGACGGTTCATGTCCAGTATGGAGAAGCTCTGGCACTCCTTGCAGGAGATGCCCTGCAAGCACAAGCATTTTCCATCCTTGCCCATATAGAGGATGAGGCTGCCTTGAACCTTGCAAGGATCCGCATCCTGGCTGATGCCGCCGGTTCCACTGGCATGTGCGGTGGACAGGCCATTGACTTGGCAAGCACCGGGACTTCGCTTTCCTACGATGCACTTGAGCAGATGGACCAAATGAAGACAGGTGCACTGCTGAGAGCATCCATCCTGCTAGGCGCATTGTCCGGCAAAAAACCATCTGAAGAAGCCTTGGACGCATTGGAAACCTACGCTCGTGCAGTTGGATTGGCTTTCCAGATGGTGGATGACATCCTGGATGTCACAGGGGATACTGCCGGATTGGGAAAAACCGCTGGAAAAGATGCACGGGATGACAAACCAACCTATGTTTCTCTGTTAGGATTACAGGAATCCAGGAAACTGGCTGAAAAGCTGTGCCGACAGGCGCATGGTTCCCTTGAACTGTTCGGCAGCAAAGCCCAGCGACTGCATGACATTGCCGACCTGGTTGTCTATCGGAAGAAATAATGACACTGCTGAATACCATCAACAGTCCAGCAGACCTCCGCAGGCTGCACCGTCACCAGCTTCCCGCACTGGTGGGAGAGTTGCGCGATTTCATCATCCAATCCGTCTCCCGGACAGGAGGGCATCTGTCATCCAATCTTGGCATTATTGAGCTGTCGGTTGCCCTACATTATGTTTTCAATACGCCTGATGACCGTCTTATCTGGGATGTCGGCCATCAGTGCTATGCCCATAAGATTCTGACTGGCCGCCGTGACCAGATGAAGACGCTGCGCCAGCTGAACGGGCTTTCCGGTTTCCCACGACGGGAAGAGAGCCGTTACGATGCCTTCAACACCGCCCATTCTTCCACTTCGATTTCTGCAGCACTGGGCATGGCGATGGCAGCGAAATTCCAGCACAGTGACCGCTGTGCCATTGCAGTCATCGGGGATGGAGCCATCACCGGCGGCATGGCTTTCGAGGCGATGAACAATGTCGGGATTTATAAAGACATCAATCTGCTGGTCATCTTGAATGACAATGATATGTCCATTTCTCCGCCTGTCGGGGTGTTGAACCGTTATTTCACTCAGTTGATGAGGGGTGGTTTCTATGCCGCTACTGAAGCTGCCAAGAATATTGCTGAGAACGTCCTGCCTTCTCCTGTCATTGAGCTGGCAAAGCATTTTGAGAAAGATGTCAAGGGACTGATTTCACCCAAGACGCTGTTTGATGAATTTGGATTCAGCTATACTGGTCCGATTGATGGGCATGATATCGGGAAACTGCTCGATGTCCTTCAGGACCTGAAAGAACAGAAAGGCCCCCGCTTCCTGCATATCGTCACCAAGAAAGGACATGGCTATAAACTGGCTGAAGCTGATCCCACACTGTACCATGGTCTGGGAAAATTCAGTCCGGAAGAAGGACTAAAACCCAAAACTATCGTCAAGCCGACTTTCTCCAAGGTCTTTGGTGACTGGCTCTGTGACACTGCACAGCAGGATGGAAAACTGATCGGCATCACGCCTGCTATGAGTGAAGGTTCTGGTATGGTGGCATTTTCCAAGCGGTTTCCAGACCGTTTTTTTGATGTCGGCATTGCTGAACAGCATGCTGTGACCTTTGCTGCAGGGCTTGCCTGCGAAGGACTGAAACCGGTTGTTGCCATCTATTCCACATTCCTGCAACGCGCTTATGACCAGCTGATTCATGATGTTGCCCTGCAGAACCTGGATGTTACATTCGCTATCGACCGTGCCGGCCTGGTCGGTGCGGATGGTGCAACCCATGCTGGCAATTATGACATGGCTTACCTGAGATGTATCCCGAATATGGTTATCATGGCACCTTGTGACGAGAATGAGGCCTGGCATATGTTAACGACTGCTTACTATCACCAAGGCCCTGCCACCGTGCGCTATCCACGTGGATCTGGTGTTGGAGCAGACATTCAGAAAGACGTGGCTTTACTGCCGGTTGGCAAAGGCTTGACGGTCAGGAAAGGTGTGGACATCGCTATCATGGCTTTTGGCACAATGGTCTATCCAGCACTTGAAGCCGGGGAAAAACTGAATGCCACTGTTATCAATATGCGCTTTGTCAAACCGATAGACCGTGAATTGATTATTGAGACGGCAAACCATCACCATACACTTGTCACCGTGGAAGAAGGCACCATTGCGGGAGGTGCCGGATCTGCTGTGTTGGAAGTCCTGTCTGAACAGGGTCTGACAAATCCAGTCATTCAGCTGGGACTGCCGGACAGGTTCATTGACCACGGTGATGTACCGACACTGCTCGCCATGAATGGACTGGATGGCAAAGGCATCGAACAGTCCATCAGGAACCGCGTCTTGGAAAAGAGGCAAAGCGATGAATGGAAGATGGTGCGGCTTGCCTGCACCGAAGAATGATTGAAAGCTAGATAAATGAATTGCCGCAATCCAACTGACATTGACAAGAACTCTGATACCTGCATTTCCTGTGTCGTTTCATCCTGCAATACTGCAAATCCTGCGGGAAATGCCATTCCTGATGTCCAAAATACCTTGGATACCCGGAAAATCACTATCCAGAAAGTAGGGGTCAAAGGGGTCAAACATCCTTTGAGAGTCCAGTCCCGTGATGGTATCCAGCCATCTGTCGGTATATGGAATATGTATGTCCGTCTGCCGGATCACCAAAAGGGCACACATATGTCACGTTTCATTGACCTGCTGGAAAGCTTTACCAGCTTGGACGCTGCCCCACTGGATTTTGATGTCTTCACAAAACTGATCTATGACATGCTGGAGATGCTGAACGCGGAATCTGGCATGATTGAAGTCTTGTTTCCGTTCTTCATGACGAAAGCCGCACCGGTTTCCGGTGTCAAAAGTGTGATGAATTATGAGGTTGGCATGAAAGGGGAGATAAGCCATGGCCGGCTGGAAACCACTTTATTTGTTCAGGTTCCTGTCACCAGCCTCTGCCCTTGTTCCAAGGAAATCTCCCGATATGGCGCGCACAACCAACGCTCACATATTACGGTTCAAGCTGTCCTGAACAAAATCCTGCCAATCGAAGAGCTGATTGCCAACATTGAAGCACAGGCTTCCTGCGAACTATTCGGCCTGTTGAAGCGACCTGATGAGAAGTATGTGACAGAACATGCTTACGATAATCCAAAATTCGTTGAAGACCTTGTCCGGGATGTTGCAGGCATGCTCAATGATGATGACCGTATCGCCGCCTATACGCTGGAGGCGGAAAACTTTGAATCCATCCATAACCATTCCGCCTACGCCTGCATTGAATATGACAAGCGCGAAAAGTGAGTATTAACTTACTTTTCAAGAAAGGTTTCCTGGCAACCTGCTGACAGGTTGGTTTCCTGTGCCAAAATGAATAACAGATCAGAAAGACGGTTCAGGTAACACAACAGGGCAGGAGATACTGTTTTCTGCTCGTTTAATGCCACAAGTGATCTCTCCGCCCTCCGGCAGATGCTCCTCGCAACCTGTATTTGGGCGGCAATCAGCGTTCCGCCAGGCAGGATAAATCCATTGAGGGACGGCAGTTTCTTACTAGAAGCATCTATCTGTCCTTCCAGCATTGCAATTTCTCTCTCCGTTATTCTGATACTGTTTGATGAAGACAGTTCTTCCCCCACGGCAAAAAGTTGATGCTGGATCTGAAGAAGCACGTTGGAAACGGATTCCGGTGGTTGGAGGCTGATAACCAGTCCAAGATGGGAATTGAGTTCATCAACATCACCGATGACTTGGATAGGCAGACTGTTTTTTTTCACTCGGATACCATCTGCTAATCCTGTCTGCCCCTGGTCACCGGCTTTTGTCACGATTTTGGAAATACGTCCCATATTGCCTCGTGGAGAACATTGGCTGAAAGAAACTCAATATAATAAGGGAAATATTGAACCATTCTTAGCATCTTACCATGGCACAATCCAATACTACGACCCTGACCATCATTCAGCCAGATGATTTCCATCTCCATCTGCGTGACGGTGAAGTCCTGCAATCAACCGTACCACAAGCGGCAAGACAGTTCAGCCGTGCCATCATCATGCCGAACCTGAAACCACCTGTCACGACAACCGAACAAGCACAACAGTATCGTCAACGTATCCTGGCACAATTGCCGGAAGATACATCATTTCAACCTTTGATGACGCTGTACCTGACAGATAACACACCACCGGATGAAATCCGGAAAGCGAAAGAAAGCGGTATTGTCCACGGCGTCAAACTGTATCCGGCAGGTGCAACCACCAATTCCGATGCGGGAGTGACTTCCCTTTCAAGGTGTATGGCAACCTTGGAAGAGATGCAGAAACAGGGAGTCCCATTGTTGATGCATGGCGAAGTAACAGATCCTGATGTGGACATTTTCGACCGTGAAGCAGTTTTCATTGACAATGTTCTAATTCCATTGAAAAAAGACCTGCCAGACCTGAAGATTGTCTTTGAACATATCACCACAAAAGCTGCTGCAGAATATGTAGCTGATGCTGAAGGTTTCATCGGTGCGACAGTTACGCCACAGCATCTCCTGCTTAACCGCAACCATTTACTTGTTGGTGGTATCCATCCCCATTATTATTGTCTTCCCATTCTTAAACGGGAAGAAAACAGGCAGGCTCTGCTGAAAGCCGTCACCCAGAAAAACCGGCGTTTTTTTGCCGGAACAGACTCAGCGCCTCATGCTAAAGGTACCAAGGAAAATGCCTGTGGCTGTGCTGGATGCTACAGTGCTTCCCATGCCATTGAACTTTATGCGACGGTTTTTGAACAGCAAGGTGCATTGGAACAACTGGAATGGTTCACTGGCATCAATGGACCAAAGTTCTATAACTTGGCCGTCAACAAAAAGACCGTTACCTTGGAAAAAAAGACTTGGAATATTCCTGAATCCCTGCCATTCGGCGATGACCGCGTTGTTCCATTGATGGCAGGCGAGCCCCTCGGTTGGAAGCTGATTTCATGACATAAGGACAATCTTCAAGAAATAACGTTTCTGACATGAAAAATACTTTCTTGAAACTCCATCTGGCAGTCCTGATTGGCAGTGCAACCGGTCTTTTCGGAAAACTAATTTCTATGCACGCACTGCCATTGTCTTTCTGGCGAACGGCTGGCGCGGTAGCCATTATTGCAGTCGTTCTTTTTTTCAGGAAAGCCATACAGAGAATTAGTATTAGGGACTTTCTGAAAATGACGGTTGCAGGGACTTTCATCGCACTGCACTGGTATTTTTCTATGCAAGCATCAAAGCATCCAATATTTCAATTGGCGTTATCTGTTATTCTTTATTAGGATTTTTTACAGCATTTTTTGAACCGATCATTAATCGGAAACGCTTTTCACACAGGGACTTTTTCTATAGCCTGTTGACCGTAGTCGGTATTCTATTGATTTTCCAACTGGACACTCAATTTCGGCTGGGTATCATTCTAGGCGTTGTTTCCACATTTCTGGCTTCGTTTTACAGTATTATTAGCAAAAAACTAGAAGCACAAAAAATCTGTTCATCTTCCTGCATACTACTGCACGAAATGATTGGTGGAACGATCATTCTGCTCATTATCTGTATTGGATATAGTAGTAGCCTGCATCCGGAAATCTTATTTATTCCAAACAATCTGACCGATACAACGATGCTTTTTCTGCTGACATCCATCTGCACAGCGTTGATGTACTTCCTAATTCTTCAAGTTCTCAAGGAAGTCTCTGCCTTTACCGTTGGACTTGCCTATAATTTGGAACCTGTTTACAGCATTATCTTTGCCATCCTGTTCTTCGAGGAATCAAAGGAACTTAGCACCGCATTCTGTGTTGGATTAATCTTGATCATCCTGTCTGTTGGACTTCAAACATTGGATGTCTTAAAAAACAAGAAAACACAACCACACTAATGATGAAAATATCAGATTTCCGAATCTACCTTTCCAAATGAAAAATGCCCTGAAAAGGTATTCTTCAGGGCATTCATCGAACATCAACCAAATAACAGTTGACTGATAAGCCTTATTTTTTGTTGACTGCAATTGCATGCAGTTTTGCAACATAAGCTGGTATGTCAGCAATAGGTGCTTGGGCAACACCAGAATCCATTGCTGCCTGAGCAACTGCTGGTGCGACTGTTTCAAGCAGACGGTAATCAAATTGCATTGGAATCAAGTATTCACGTCCAAACTGGAATTTCTTGCCATACATTTCTTCCAATTCTGCTGGAACTTCTTTCTCTGCCAAGCTGGCAATTGCACGCAAGGCCGCCAATTCCATTTCTCGGTTGATGGTTTTCGCACGGACATCCAATGCACCACGGAAAATATATGGAAAACAGAGGGAATTATTAACCTGGTTTGGATAATCTGAACGACCCGTACCCACGATTGCATCATCACGAGTTGCATGAACAACTTCGGGCAGGATTTCCGGAATAGGATTTGCCAATGCAAAGATAACTGGATTCTTGGCCATCTTTAAGACCATTTCAGGTTTCAAAACATTCCCTGCGGAAAGACCTAAAAATACGTCTGCATTAGGAATAATGTCCATCAAGGTACGTTTGTCGGTATCTTGAGCATATTTTGCTTTTTCAGGATCCATCAATTCCTTGCGGCCTTTGTAAACAACACCCGCAATGTCAGATACCCAGATATTTTTCAGCTGAAAGCCCAAGGAAACCAGCATATCCAAACAACCTAATGCACCTGCACCTGCACCAGATACAACCAACTTCGCATTTTCAACGGTCTTGCCAGCTGCTTTCAAGGCGTTCAGAATTGCAGCACCAACAATGATTGCCGTGCCATGTTGGTCATCGTGGAAAACAGGAATGTTCATCTTTTTACGCAATTCACGTTCAATGAAGAAACATTCAGGCGCTTTAATATCCTCAAGATTGATACCACCAAAGGTTGGTTCTAAGGATGCAATGATATCAACCAATTTCTGTGGATCTTTTTCATCAATTTCGATATCAAAAACATTGATGCCTGCAAATTTCTTAAACAGGACACCTTTACCTTCCATGACAGGCTTGGAGGCCTGAGCACCAATGTCACCCAGACCGAGAACAGCAGTACCATTAGAAATGACTGCAACCAAATTACCTTTAGTTGTATAAACGTAGGCATTCTGTGGATCGGCAGCAACTTCCTCACAGGCACAGGCAACACCTGGCGTATAAGCCAAAGCCAGATCGTTTTGATCTTTGACTTGTTTAGTTGGTTCTACGCTGATTTTTCCAGCGATTGGCTGGCTATGAAAAGCAAGGGCATTCTTTTTCAATAATGCTTTTTTCTGTTCTTGGGAATCCATACTTTTTCTTCACTTAAAAATGGGACGAGGTTAGAAAATGATATTTTATCAGATGTACCATTCAATTCAACAT
>CAVERB010000077.1:0-2502 GCA_963618105.1 Oxalobacter sp.
AGGCCCTCGAATACCTAGAACAAGGCAACTCCACCACAGTATTGAACCTCGGCACGAATGATGGCAGCACTGTCAAAGAAGTCTTGAGCATCTGTGAACAGATTGCAGGACAAACCATTTCCCTTAGAGAACAACCAAGAAGACCTGGTGATCTGGCAGTTCTTATTGCTGACAACGCCAAGGCGAAGGCGACCCTCAACTGGACACCTGAAAAGACTCTTACCGATGCGGTTGGGAGTGCATGGGAATGGGAACAGATTAGAGAAAGGGAGGTATCTTGAACCATCCCAAGGTCAGCGTCATAGTTCCCATCTACAACGCAGAAAAATACCTGCATGAATGCCTAGATTCTGTTGTCGGGCAGACGCTTGAGAACATCGAGATCATCCTCATCAATGACGGATCGACAGACAGCTCACCTGCCATCGTCGATGACTATTCGGCAAAGGACAGCCGCATAACAGTCCTTCATACTCGTAACCAAAAAAACCTGTTGGCACGCAAAGCAGGCATAGAACTGGCAACAGGTCAATATACTTGTTTTGTAGATTCAGATGACTGCCTGACGGATAAGGATTCCATCAAGGCAATGGTTGGATTGATGGAACAGCATGGCAAGGACATTATTCAATTCAGTATTTCTGTTGAAGGGATTGAAGATTCAAAACCGGTTTCTGATGCCATGAACTGGAACAAAGTGATCCCAGCAGAAATAACATCATCAAAATCCATTATGGAAGCCTGCTTTGTTAATGACCATCATAACTGGGTGTTATGGAACAAACTCTTCAAGACGGCAGTCTGTCAAAAAGCCTTTCGGCAAATTGCCTCCCTTGAAATCCAAACCGCTGAAGACGCCTATCTGTATTTCTTGATTTGCTATCACAGCCACTCGTTCAAAAGCATCGGTACCGAACCGCTCTATACCTATAGGATTGGAAGTGGGACTACCACGAAAGAAAAGATCGGACTCGAAGATTTTAAGAAAGACTGTCAGGAATCTCTCATTATTTCAAATCTTGAATCGTTCCTGGAAAAAGAAAATGCACTGGAAGTCTATAAACCGGTTCTTGATGCCTTGAAGAGCAAACTCCTGAAATATGCCATAAACCAACTGTTGAGATTGGGTGGCAACAGTCGGGAAAAAGGGAAAGAGATTATACGGGATTTCTACAATACAGAAGATTTCAGCGGAATCTATGATGGCTGGAAATACCTGAAATATAAGCTGTTCAATAACGCCGGCCTGAAAAGATATGACGACAAATACCGTTTTCATGAAGTTGCCAGGGATATCGTTAATGGGAGTTGATGAATGGGTAATATGGGCTCTGGTTCTGTAAACGGTAAGATTGACTTGGTCTATTGCTGGTGCGATGGCGATGACCCTGCATGGAAAATGCGCCGCCAGGAAAGGCTTGCCTCCCTGGGGATGGTATACAGCCCGGCCTCAGACCAGAACGGAGACTGCCGCTATGAGCAGCTTGATGAACTCCGGTACAGCCTCCGGTCGGCGGCAATGCATGTCCCATGGGTCAACCACATCTACATCGTCACAGACAACCAGAAACCCTGGTGGCTGGAAGACCGCCTGAAAATCACCATCGTTGACCATCAGGAAATCATCCCGGAAGAATTGTTGCCGACATTCAATTCCGTCACTATTGAGATGTATCTCGATAGGATACCGGGACTCTCCGAGAAGTTCATCTATGGCAATGATGATTTCTTCTTCAATAGGCTGTTGAAACCATTCGATTTCTTTGACGGAGACAGTCCCATCGTCTGGTTTGAGCGCTATGGCTTCTATCCGGACAGGCTTACCAAAACCCAGGCGAAACATCTGATGGCTGAAGAACATGCAGTTCCTTGGGGCAGGACCCTCCTGAAGGCATGGTTGCTGTTCCTGGAGAAAAACCGGTGCAGTGAGCAGGATATGCCATTCATGAGGCCCACCCATTCATTTGATGCCTATACCAAGACCATCTTTCGTGCTGTCAAAGACAAGTATCCCGAAATGCTAAAAGCCAATGCACAACCGTTCAGGACCAACGATGAGGTCATGCGTGTCCTGATCCAGTATGAAAGTGTCTGGACATATGGCTGCAAAAGCCATATCAATTCACTGAGGACAAAAGCACTGCGCCTTCGGTCACACATCTGGAAACCCAATATGTTCAGCATCTATCAGGAAACAGTAGAGCGCCTGCAAAGGCAGCTGGAGGTTTATGCGCCAAAGGCATTTTGCCTTAACAACATCCCGAGGGAAGAACAAGAAGAAATGATGGCCTTCCTGGACAGAAAATTTTCTGTTAAAGGATTGTGGGAATAAATTAAATATTGTGAGGAATCATGAATAAATATATATGGTTGTTTGGCGAGAATCTTGGAGAAACTGCAAATAATAATTCATTTTATTTTTGGCAACACATTGTGAATAAGGATAATGTTGATGCTTATCTTATATTAAAAAAGAATAAGCGCAACATTGAGATGTTCAGG
>CAVERB010000078.1:0-14749 GCA_963618105.1 Oxalobacter sp.
TTGGCCATACTGCACGATACTGGCTGCAATTTCAGACAGATTATGACCTCTATCACGCTAGCAAACGTGTTGATACCCGTGAACTTAAGTTGCTGACAAAAGCAGCGCTTGAGAGAGAGGCCAGAAAGCGGAAGGCGTAGTATCCATCCAAAAATCTCATCTAGACTCCTATCTCATCGCTGACGTGACCGGACATGCCAGTTATCCTCTGTCGTATCAACATCATTGAGAAACCACTTGTGCGTCCTGGCGCAATGCGGATGGAACGGTGAGTTCAATCTAATTGTGTGATTTCCAGGTTTCCCGGCAAGCCCGGAAATCAGGAATTTCATCCCGACAACCTATATCATCGTAAAAAAAGACCGGAAAAATCCGGCCTTTTCATTCTGGAGAAGCAAATTGCCCTATTTATTCTGCTTCTTCTACATCTTTAGGCTGTTCTGGACGGTCCACCAGTTCAACATATGCCATAGGGGCATTGTCACCTACACGGAACCCCATTTTCAGGATACGCAGATAACCACCGTTACGATTTGCATAACGGGCACCCAACTCACCAAACAGTTTGACAACCATTTCACGGTCACGCAATCTGTTAAATGCCAGACGTTTGTTGGCCAGGGAATCTTTTTTGCCCAATGTAATCAATGGTTCTACAACACGGCGCAGTTCCTTTGCCTTTGGCAATGTTGTCTTGATGGCTTCATGACGAAGCAAGGAAACCGCCATGTTGCGGAACATTGCCAGACGGTGTGAAGTCGTCCGGTTGAGTTTTCTCATACCATGTTTATGACGCATTTTAAATCCTTTGTCTTGTAATCCGGTTCTTCTATCAGTTACCTGCGGACCGGTTGTCGGTTGATATTATTTTTCAGGCAGACCTGCTGGCGGCCAATAATCAAGCTGCATACCCAAAGTAAGCCCTCTTGATGCCAGCACTTCCTTGATTTCATTAAGGGACTTGCGGCCCAGGTTCGGGGTCTTGAGCAGTTCGTTTTCCGTACGCTGGATCAGATCGCCGATATAGTTGATGTTTTCGGCTTTCAGGCAGTTCGCAGAGCGGACCGTCAGTTCAAGGTCATCAACTGGTCTCAGCAGGATAGGATCGATTTCTGGTTCTGCCGGTTTGTCAGGATTGTCTCCGCCTGTATCTTCAAGGGCAGCAAAGACATTCAACTGGTCAACCAGGATACGGGCAGACTGGCGGATGGCTTCTTCCGCACTGATGACACCATTGGTTTCAATCGTGATAATCAATTTATCCAGATCGGTACGCTGTTCAACACGTGCTGATTCGACTGCATAGGAAACCCGGCGGATTGGCGAGAAAGACGCATCAAGGATGATCCTGCCAATCGTCTTGTTGGCATCTTCCCGCAGACGGCGTACATTGCCAGGCACATAGCCGCGTCCCTTTTCCACCTTGATGGTCATATCCAGCTTGCCGTTTTCAGCAAGGTTGGCAAGGACATGATCCGGATTAACAATCTCAACATCATGGGATGGGTCAATATCAGCAGCGGTGACAACACCAGGGCCTGATTTGCTCAGGGTAAGCACGACAGAATCCCGGTTATGAAGCTTGAAGACAACGCCTTTGAGATTCAGGAGAATATCAACGACATCTTCCTGGATGCCATCAAGGATGGAATATTCATGTACAACGCCAGCAATAGTCACTTCAGTTGGCGCATAGCCAACCATGGATGACAACAGCACACGGCGAAGTGCATTGCCTAATGTATGGCCATAACCACGTTCGAACGGTTCCATCTCAACAACGGTACGTCCTTCGCCAAGCGGTTCAACATTGACAATACGTGGTTTCAAAAAAGTATTTTGCATGTTTTGTCCTTTTCAATACCCTCGGCTCGTTACACCGATAAGGCTGATGGTACGGTTAATGCACAGATCAACGTGAGTACAATTCGATAATCAGGGATTCGTTAACATCCTGTGCGAATTCGCTACGGTCTGGCAGGCGTTTGAAAGTGCCTTCCATTTTCTTGACGTCAACGGAAACCCAGTCAGCAAAGCCAAGCTGTTCTGCCAGATTCAGGGATTCGATGATACGAGCCTGTTTCTGTGCTTTTTCACGAACAGAAATGACATCATCCGGCTTGACCTGATAAGAAGGGATATTGACAACTTTGCCGTTAACCATCAAAGCCTGATGGCTGACAATCTGACGGCTTTCTGCACGGGTTGAGCCAAAACCCATACGATAAGCAACAGTATCCAGACGGGATTCCAGCAACTGCATGAGGTTGTCGCCGGTATTGCCTTTACGGCGTTCTGCTTCAGCGAAATAACGGCGGAACTGTTTTTCCAGAATACCGTACATCCGTTTTACTTTCTGCTTTTCACGAAGCTGATTGCCGTAATCAGACATGCGTGCACCGGATTTCATGCCATGCTGTCCAGGCTTGGTGTCCAGTTTGCACTTGGAATCAAGAGAGCGACGTGCACTCTTGAGGAATAAATCGGTACCTTCACGACGTGAAAGTTTTGCTTTTGGTCCAATGTAGCGTGCCACAATATTTCCTTTAAATGTTTTAATTGACGCCCCAAGTCAGGCGCAAGTCATATCAATGGGATGATATAACTGTGGTCTTCACAATTTTCAGATTAGATGCGCCGGCGTTTTGGAGGACGGCAACCATTGTGAGGGATTGGGGTGATATCCTGAATCTGGGTGATACGGATGCCCAGTGCATTCAATGCACGGACTGCAGATTCGCGGCCAGGCCCTGGTCCCTTGATCTTTACTTCAAGACTCTTGATACCATATTCCATCGCAACTTTGCCTGCTGCTTCAGCGGCTACCTGTGCGGCAAATGGCGTGGATTTACGGGAACCCTTGAAGCCAGCGCCACCGGAAGTTGCCCAAGTCAGAGCATTGCCCTGACGGTCACTGATGGTAATAATCGTATTGTTGAAAGAAGCATGTACATGTGCAACACCTTCAGCAATGTTTCTCTTCACCTTCTTGCGCATGCGAGCTGCTGCACTATTAGATGCTTTTGCCATATGTTTTCCTCGATCCGTCTTTTATCCAAACAGATAATGTCTGTTTATTTCTTCAATGATTGCGCTGCCTTGCGCGGGCCTTTTCTGGTACGTGCATTGGTGCGCGTACGCTGCCCCCTGACAGGCAAACCTCGACGATGGCGCAGACCGCGATAGCAACCTAAATCCATCAGTCGTTTGATGCTCATGGAAACTTCGCGGCGCAGGTCGCCTTCAATCACAAATTTGTCGATTTCAATACGAAGTTTTTCAAGTTCGGAGTCATCCAGATCCTTCACTTTCTTGGCCGGGTCCACACCGGTTGCTTCACAGATGACCTGTGCTCGTGGACGACCGATGCCGTAAATAGCGGTAAGGCCGATGACAATGTGTTGTTGATTGGGAATGTTTACCCCTGCAATACGTGCCATTCGATATGTCCTAAATTGACGTTGATTAACCTTGTCTCTGTTTGTGACGTGCTTCAGTGCAGATTACACGCACAACCCCTTTTCTTTTAATGATTTTACAGTTGCGGCAGATCCGCTTTACTGATGCCTGAACTTTCATTTCTTCCTCATCCTGATAAGTTGAATTCAGTTATTTAGTCCTAAAAACAATACGGGCGCGACTTAAATCGTAAGGAGTCAGTTCAACAGTTACTTTGTCTCCCGGAAGGATACGGATATAGTTCATCCGCATCTTTCCTGAAATATGCCCTAATACTATATGTCCATTTTCCAGTTTTACGCGGAAAGTCGCGTTGGGCAGATTGTCTACAATCTCACCCTGCATCTGGATAACGTCGTCTTTAGCCATATACCTCTGTCTTTACGTTATTCCCGGCCTTTGCCGTTTTTGAAATTAGATTTTCTCAGCAGAGAATCATACTGCTGCGACATGATGTGGTTCTGAACCTGAGACATAAAGTCCATTGTCACAACGACAATAATGAGCAGTGATGTACCGCCAAAATAGAAAGGTACCTGCCAACGAGCGACCAAAAATTCTGGCAATAAGCAGATTAGTGTAACATAAATCGCTCCTGTAAGGGTCAATCTCATCAGAATTTTATCCACATAACGACCTGTTTGTTCACCTGGACGAATGCCTGGGATAAAAGCCTGGCTTTTCTTCAGGTTATCAGCTGTTTCTTTGCTATTGAACACCAATGCGGTGTAGAAGAAACAGAAGAAGATGATTGCCGCTGCATACAGGATTGCATGAACAGGTTCACCTGGTGCCAAGGAAGCAGATAGATCTTTCAAAAAACGGACAAACATATTGTCGTCTTCGCCACCTGTTGCAAACCAGCCGGCAATGGTCGCTGGGAACAGGATAATGGAAGAAGCAAAGATTGGCGGAATGACACCAGCCATGTTGACTTTCATCGGCAGGAAACTGCTTTGACCGCCATAAAGCTTATTGCCGACCTGACGTTTTGCATAGTTGATCAGGATTCTCCGCTGTCCGCTCTCAAAAAAGACGACAATGAAAGTAACTACAACAACGATTGCACAGATCACCAAAGCCGTTAAAGTCGTCATTGCACCTGTACGAACCAATTCAATCAGCCCGGTAATGGCATTCGGCAGACCAGCAACGATACCCGCAAAAATCAGCATGGAAATCCCGTTGCCGAGTCCGCGTTCTGTCATTTGTTCGCCAAGCCATATCAGGAACATCGTCCCAGTCACCAATGTGACAAGGGCGGTGAAACGGAAAGTCCAACCAGGTTCAATCACCAGCCCAGGCTGTGATTCCAAGGCAACCGCAATGCCAAGCCCCTGGAAAACCGCCAAGGCGAGCGTTCCATAGCGGGTATACTGCGTCATCTTCCTCCTGCCGGCTTCGCCTTCTTTCTTCAAGGCATCAATGGTTGGAGAAACGATACCAAGCATCTGTACAATGATGGATGCCGAGATGTAAGGCATGATACCCAGCGCAAAGACGGTGAAGCGCGAGAGTGCGCCGCCTGAGAACATGTTGAACATGCCCAGGATGCCACCTGAATTCTGATTGAACAGCTGGGAAAGCTGGTCAGAATCAATACCAGGCACCGGAATATGGGCGCCCAACCGGAACACTACCATTGCAATGATAAGGAACAGCAGGCGCTTCCAAGGGAAACCTGCCATTGACTTATTTGCTGTATTTGATGACGTAGCCAACTGAATACCTCTGCTTCTCTGTTATCAAGCAACCTTACCGCCTTTTGCTTCGATTGCGGCTTTGGCGCCTTTAGTGACAACAAGCCCGTTCAGGGTAATGCTTTTATTGATTTCACCGGACAGGATGACTTTGACAGTCTTGACCAGTCCAGAAACCAATCCCGCCTGTTTCAGGACAAGGATGTCGATGACATCAACGCCCAGACGGTCCAGGTCGGAAAGACGGACTTCAGCCCTGGTCTGTGCCGCCAATGATTTAAACCCACGTTTTGGCAGACGGCGCTGCAATGGCATCTGACCGCCTTCAAAACCAACCTTGTGGAAACCACCGGCACGGGACTTCTGGCCTTTGTGTCCGCGACCAGCTGTCTTACCGAACCCCGAGCCGATACCACGACCGACGCGACGTGCGCTCTTCCTGGAACCTTCAGCAGGCTTTAAATTGTTCAATTCCATAATTTATCCTGTTTCCTGAATCAAAGGATCTGAACGAGATACTGCACTTTACGGATCATGCCGCGTACTGCTGGGGTGTCTTCCAAAGTAGAGACGGAATTCAGCTTACGCAGGCCAAGACCACGTACGGTATCGCGATGAGATTTCTGGGTGCCAATAAGGCTCTTGACTAATTTAACGGTAATCTGATTAGACATGATCGGCACCTCATCCAATAATTTCTTCAACGGCTTTGCCGCGTTTTGCAGCGACATCAGCAGGGGTATTCATGGATGCCAGCGCATTCAGGGTCGCACGGACCATGTTGTATGGATTGCTGGAACCAAATGATTTTGCGACGACATTACTGATGCCCATTACGTCAAAAATCGCACGCATTGCACCACCTGCAATCACACCGGTACCCTGTTTGGCAGGATTCAGCATGACTTTCGATGCGCCGTGCTTACCAATGATGGTGTGCTGCAGGGTGCCATCTTTCAAGGTCACTTTGAACATGTTGCGGCGGGCTTCTTCCATCGCTTTCTGGACTGCCAAAGGAACTTCCTTCGCCTTGCCCTTGCCCATACCGATACCGCCATCGCCATCACCGACAACGGTCAGGGCGGCAAAACCCATGATACGTCCACCCTTGACAACTTTAGTAACGCGATTGATGGAAATCATTTTTTCGCGCAGTCCATCATCATTGCGATCGCTTTGTGCCTTCTGTTGCATTTTTGCCATGGTTATTTCCTTAGAACTTCAAACCTGCTTCACGAGCAGCTTCAGCCAATGCTTTTACACGACCGTGGTATCTGAAACCAGAGCGATCAAAAGCGACTTCAGTAATCCCGGCCTTGATAGCCTTTTCAGCAATCTTTTTGCCAACAATCTGTGCTGCAGCAACATTGCCGCCGCTCTTGCCACCCAATTCCTCACGAACATCAGCCTGCAGGGTAGAAGAAGAAGCCAAAACTTTTGCTTCAGGCCCAATAATGTTTGCATAAATGTGCTGATTGGTACGGTGTACCGATAAACGTGTTGCTTTCAGGACAGCAATCTTGAGTCGTGCCTGGCGTCCACGGCGCAAACGAGATTCTTTCTTGTTCATCAATTGCCCCTATTACTTCTTCTTAGTTTCTTTGATCTTGACATATTCATCGGCATAACGAACACCTTTGCCCTTATAAGGTTCAGGCTTACGGTATGCTCGGATGTCTGCCGCCACCTGTCCAACCAGATGCTTATCAACACCCTTGACAACGATTTCCGTTGGGGAAGGCGTTTCACATTTGATGCCTTCTGGCATTTCATGGACAATCGGATGGGAATAGCCCAGTGACAGGTTCAGCTTGCTGCCCTGTGCCTGTGCACGATAACCAACGCCGACCAAGGCAAGGCGCTTTTCAAAACCCTTGCTGACACCAACAATCATGTTGTTCAGGAGTGCCCGGCTTGTTCCCCACATTGCAGAGGCTTCACGGCTGCTATTGACTGCCTCGACCTTCAGCACACCGCCTTCTTCCTTAATGGTCACCAGATCGCTGAAGACTCTGGTTAAGGAGCCCTGCGCACCTTTGACAGTGACCTTGTTTCCTTCGATAGATGCCGTTGTTCCACTAGGAATTGCAATCTGCATTTTTCCAACTCTAGACATACTTCACTCCTTAGGCCACATAGCAGAGAACTTCACCACCTACGCCGGTTGCCCTGGCCTTACGGTCAGTCATGACACCCTTGGAAGTAGAGATGATTGCAACGCCCAAGCCATTCATGACACTAGGCAACTCGTCACGTCCTTTGTAGATGCGGAGACCTGGGCGGGAAACGCGTTCCAGGCGTTCAATAACAGGACGGTCAACATAATATTTGAGGCCGATATTCAACTCAGCCTTGCCTGCTTCTTCGGTAACACTGAAAGAATCAATATAGCCTTCATCTCTCAGCACTGTCGCAATCGCCACCTTGACCTTGGAGGACGGCATCGCCACAGAATTCTTCTTGACCTGCTGCGCATTACGGATGCGAGTCAGCATATCTGCGATAGGATCGCTCATACTCATAACAATTCCTCCTGCTTACCAGCTAGCTTTAGTAATGCCCGGGATTTCACCGCTCATTGCGTATTCACGCAGTTTGGTACGTCCCAGACCAAATTTACGGAAAGTGCCACGTGGACGACCAGTCAATGCACAGCGGTTGCGCTGACGAGTCGGATTCGCATTGCGTGGCAATGCCTGCAATTTCAGGCGGGCTTCGTAACGTTCTTCTTCAGACTTGCTCTGGTCATTTATGATTGCTTTGAGCTCAGCGCGTTTTGCTGCATATTTCTTTACGAGTGCAGCACGTTTCAATTCACGATTGATTAATGACAACTTTGCCATGGCTTATCAGTTCCTAAAAGGGAATTTAAATGCGGAAAGAAGTGCCTTAGCCTCTTCATCGGTCTTGGCAGTCGTAGTGATACTGATATTCAGACCGCGCAGCGCATCGATCTTATCGTATTCAACTTCCGGGAAAATAATCTGTTCTTTGATGCCGAGGTTATAGTTTCCACGGCCATCAAAGGAACGTCCATTGACACCACGAAAATCGCGTACCCGCGGAAGCGCAATGGTCACCAGCCTGTCAAGGAACTCATACATCTTTGCTCCACGCAGAGTAACCATACAGCCGATAGGATAACCTTCACGGATCTTGAATCCTGCAATAGATTTGCGGGCTTTTGTCACAACTGGCTTCTGACCTGCAATTTTGGCAAGATCTTCTGTCGCATGATCAATCACCTTCTTATCTGCAACCGCTTCGGACAACCCCATATTCAGGGTAATCTTGGTAATCCGAGGAACTTCCATCGAAGACTTGTAGGAAAATTTTGCCATCAGATCGGCAACAATTTTCTCCTTATATATATCCTGTAAACGTGCCATAGTTATTTAGCCTCGACAACTTCACCATTTGATTTAAAGACACGGACTTTCTTGCCATCCACTTCCTTAAAACCGACACGGTCTGCCTTGCCGGTCTTTTCATTGAAAAGAGCAACATTGGAAACATGGATTGGCATGAGCTTGTCTTCAATACCACCGGTTGCTCCCGTCATTGGATTCGGCTTGATTGTCTTTTTTGCAACATTGACACCAGCAACAACAACACAGTCTTCGAGAACACGCTCAACCTTGCCCCGTTTCCCTTTGTCTTTTCCTGCCAGCACGATCACTTCATCGCCTTTGCGAATCTTCTTCATATCTCCCCCTCACAGCACTTCTGGTGCAAGTGAAACGATTTTCATGAATTTTTCGGTACGCAGCTCACGGGTAACCGGCCCAAAAATACGTGTTCCGATAGGCTCGAGCTTGGCGTTCAGCAGAACCGCAGCTCCTTCATCGAACTTGATCAGAGAACCATCAGCACGACGCACGCCTTTTGCAGTACGCACAACCACTGCATTATAGATTTCACCTTTCTTTACCCTGCCGCGCGGGGCAGCACTTTTTACTGTTACCTTGATAACATCGCCGACCTGGGCATAACGGCGGTGTGAACCGCCCAGGATCTTAATACAGAGCACTTCGCGGGCACCCGTATTATCGGCCACTTTTAAACGGCTTTCTGTCTGAATCATAATTATTGCTTTCCCAACTTAATTCACCAGTACTCTGATGATCAGTCTTGGTCCCGCCAATCCAGCAATGGATTGATTGGGTGTATTGAAAAAAGGACTTCACTCAAAAGTGAAGTGAAGTCCTATATTATTACATCAAGCAGGATGAATTGCAAGTATTAAATAATCTGTGCAACTTCAACCACTTTTGTGAGTACCCAGGATTTGTTCTTGGAAATAGGACGGCCTTCCTGAATCTCAACGATATCGCCAACTTTAGCCTGATTGGTTTCATCGTGTGCCAGATATTTTTTGGAACGGCGGACGATCTTTCCATACAGTGGATGTTTGACGCGACGTTCAATCAAGACGGAAACTGTTTTATCCATCTTGTCTGATACAACCTTGCCAATCAGAGTACGCTTAAGCGCTGTTTTTACCTGATCGTTCATTATGCTTTACCTTTTTCAGTCAGAACGGTTTTAACCCGAGCAATGTCTTTTTTGACTTTCTTCAGCTGGGAAGTATTCGCCAGCTGCTGGGTTGCAAGCTGCATACGCAGACCAAATTGAGCTTTCAGGAGACCATTCAGCTCTGTTTTCAGTTCGGCTTCACTCTTGGAGCGCAGTTCAGATGCTTTCATGTTTTCTCCTTATCATTGTCCAATCTGGCGGACGACAAAAGTGGTCGGCAATGGCAGCTTTGCCGCAGCAAGCCGGAATGCTTCCCTAGCCAGAGCTTCATCAACACCGTCCATTTCATAAAGAACTTTGCCTGGACGGATTTCAGCAACCCAATATTCTGGATTACCCTTACCGCTACCCATACGGACTTCAGCAGGTTTTGAAGAAATCGGCTTGTCAGGAAAAACCCGGATCCAGATACGACCGCCCCTCCTGATATGACGGGTCATGGCACGGCGGGCTGCTTCAATCTGACGAGCAGTCAGACGACCACGCCCAACAGCCTTCAGACCGAAGTCACCAAAAGAAACACTGGTGCCCTTTTCATGGGAAATCCCAGTATTACGGCCTTTCTGCTCTTTTCTATATTTTCTACGGGATGGTTGCAACATAATTATTCTCCTGCTGTTTCAGCCTGGGAAGGCGCTGCGACCGGTTCTGCACGGCGTGTGCGTACGCGTTTAGCATTGTCACCTGCCTCAGCTCTTCTTACACGCTGCCTGCCAGGACGGTCATCACGTCTTGGGCCACGGCGTTTCTTGTCGTCTTCTTGCGCATCCTGTTTTGGAGCCTGACCATTTGCCAAACGATCCCCCTTGTAAACCCAAACCTTGACGCCAATGATGCCGTAAGTGGTCTGAGCTTCAGAGAACCCATAATCAATGTCGGCACGGAGAGTATGCAGCGGCACACGACCTTCGCGATACCATTCTGTGCGTGCGATCTCAATACCGTTCAAGCGCCCGGAAGACATGATCTTAACGCCGATAGCACCGAGACGCATCGCATTCTGCATCGCACGGCGCATCGCACGGCGGAACATAATGCGTTTTTCCAGCTGCTGGGTGATGGAATCAGCAATCAACTGAGCATGGATTTCTGGTTTCCGGACTTCTTCAATGTTGACATGGACAGGTACGCCCATGATATTGGAGAGTTCGTTCTTCAGAATTTCAATGTCTTCACCTTTCTTACCGATCACAACACCTGGACGGGAGCTGAAAATGGTGAAACGCGCATTCTTGGCAGGGCGTTCGATGACGACCTGACCGACAGAGGCGTTTTTCAGTTTCTTTCTCAGATAAGCACGTGCCTGAAGGTCTTCATTCAGCATGCCGGCAAAGCTGTTGTTGCCAGCATACCAGCGGGAAGCCCAGTTACGTGCGACTGCCAGACGGAAACCTGTCGGATGTATCTTTTGTCCCATCGTGACCCCCTTAGTCTCCGACCGTCACATAAATGTGACATGTCTGTTTGGTAATACGGTCACCCCGCCCCTTTGCACGGGCAGAGTAACGTTTCATGACAGCACCCTTCTCTACATAGATGGAGGATACTTTCAGTTCATCAATGTCTGCACCATCGTTGTGTTCTGCATTCGCAATTGCGGATTCGAGCACTTTCTTAATGATTGCAGCACCTTTGTTAGGCGTAAATGTCAGGATATCCAGAGCCTGATCGACTTTCTTGCCACGAATCAAGTCGGCGACAAGACGGCCTTTCTGCGCTGATAAATGTACGCCACGGAGAGAAGCTTTCGTTTGCATCTTAAATCCTATTTCTTAGCTTTTTTATCGGCGGCATGACCTTTGAAGGTTCTGGTCAGGGCAAATTCGCCCAGCTTGTGACCTACCATATTTTCGGAAATATACACAGGCACATGCTGTCTGCCATTATGGACAGCAATGGTCAGCCCGATGAAATCCGGCATAATTGTTGACCGACGGGACCAGGTTTTGATTGGTCGTTTATCCTTAGATGCCTGCGCAGCCTCAACCTTGCTGATCAGATGGGCATCGCAGAATGGTCCTTTTTTTAGTGAACGTGTCATTTGCTACCCTTTATTTCTTGTTCCGACGAGAAATGATCATAGAGTTTGTACGCTTGTTGCTGCGTGTCTTCAGACCCTTCGTCTTCTGTCCCCATGGCGTCACTGGATGACGTCCACCGGAAGTCCTGCCTTCACCACCACCATGTGGATGGTCAACAGGATTCATGACGACACCACGGACGGTAGGACGGATACCGCGCCAGCGTTTCGCGCCAGCTTTTCCCAGTTTTTCCAGGTTATGATCTGCATTGCTGACTTCACCAACAGCGGCACGGCATTCAATGAGTACTCTCCGGACTTCACCGGAACGGAGCCTGATCTGTGCATAGGAACCCTCACGGGCCAGCAAGACAGCAGAAGCACCAGCTGTACGGATCATTTGTGCGCCTTTCCCTGGCAGCATTTCGATGCAGTGGATAGTGGTACCGACAGGAATATTCCTCAAAGGCAGTGCATTGCCAGCCTTGATGGGTGCTTCAGAGCCATTCATGACCTGATCACCGACAGACAGTCCCTTAGGCGCAATGATGTAACGGCGCTCGCCATCAGCATAACAAAGCAGTGCAATGAATGCGGTACGGTTTGGATCGTATTCAATACGTTCCACCTTGGCAGGAATACCATCTTTGTTCCGGCGAAAATCAACAATACGGTAATGATGCTTATGACCACCACCCAGATGACGGGTCGTGATATGGCCGTAATTGTTACGTCCTGCACTCTTGCTCTTCTTTTCAACCAGAGAAGCCAGTGGACGCCCTTTGTAGAGTTCAGGATGAACCACTTTGACAACACCCCTGCGACCAGGAGAAGTCGGTTTGGTTTTAACGATTGCCATTATTTAGCCTCCTCAACAAAGTTGATTTCCTGACCAGGCTTGAGGCATACGTACGCCAGTTTCTGGCTGTTCTTGCGGCCAAAACCATAACGGGAACGTTTCAGCTTGCCCTGACGATTCAGAACCTTGACAGATTCAACTTCAACCTTGAACAGGCTTTCCACAGCTGCCTTGATTTCAGGCTTGGTTGCATCTTTCATAACACGGAAAATAACCTGATCATACTTATCTGTGATAAAGGTTGCCTTTTCTGAAACAACAGGCGCTAGCAAAACCTTCATCAGACGTTCTTCACTAAATTTCACAGCGGTGTTCATGCCAGCATCTCCTCAACCTTTGCGAGTGCACCTTTGGTGATCAGCACGTTCTTGAAATATACGAGAGAGACCGGATCAGCCTGATGAGGTTCCAGTACCAGTACATTACCCAGGTTACGGGATGCCAGATACAGGTTTTCATCAAAACTGTCTGTAATGACCAATACGGAATCCAGACCATAATCTTTCAGTTTCTGAACCAGGATCTTGGTTTTCGGCGCTTCAATCGTCAGGTCTTCCACGACAGATAGGCGGTCTTCACGGGCGAGCTGGGAAAGAATGGAACACAGTCCCACACGGTACATCTTCTTGTTAACCTTCTGAGAGAAATTCTCATCTGGTGTGTTCGGGAATGCACGACCACCTCCACGCCACAGCGGAGAAGAACTCATACCGCTACGAGCACGGCCAGTACCTTTCTGACGCCATGGTTTCTTGGTACTGTGCTTGACGGTTTCACGGCTTTTCTGCTGACGGTCAGCAGTCCTGGCGTTTGCCTGGAATGCGACAACAATCTGGTGGATCAGGGCTTCATTGTATTCACGGCCAAATACTTTATCAGACGCTTCAACCTTACCCGCAGCCTGATCATTGGCACCAAGGAGCTTCAATTCCATCTGTTATGCCCCCTTTTTAGCTTTAGCCGCAGGACGGACAATGACCTGTGCATCTTCTGCACCAGGAACACTTCCCTTGACCAGCAGCAGGTTGCGTTCAACATCAACACGGACAACCTCGAGGTTCTGAACAGTCTTCAGAACGTTACCGAGATGACCGGTCATTTTCTTACCCTTAAAAACCCGACCTGGATCCTGGTTCATACCGATGGAACCTGGAACATTATGGGACAGGGAGTTACCGTGGGAAGCACGGTTGGAACTGAAGTTATGACGCTTGATGGCACCAGCATAACCTTTACCGATAGAAACACCCTGAACATCGATCTTCTGACCGGCTTCAAAAAGCGTGACAGGGATGACATCACCGGCTTTCAGTTCTGAAATCTCAGAGGCATCAACTCTGAATTCACGCAGAATAGTCCCTGCTTCAACACCTGCTTTTGCAAAGTGTCCAGCAGCAGCTTTATTGACACGTGAAGGACGGCGTTTGCCGAAGGCAACCTGGACAGCGGTATAACCGTCTGTTTCGGCTGTTTTGACTTGCGTAATACGGTTGTTGGATACATCCAACACGGTTACAGGAACTGTCACCCCCTCATCCGTGAAGACACGCATCATGCCAACCTTACGCCCGATAAGGCCTAGGCTCATTTTTATCTCCGTTCCTGCCTACGATTGGGCAGGTCTGTTTTTACATGCATCAAGGCTGTCGCCCCGATACGCTCAAGCGGCGCATTATAACTTCAATGCGCCGTTTGCACAATAGCTGCATAGAAATCTATGCGAATGGATTACTGCAGTTTGATCTCAACATCGACGCCGGCAGGCAAATCGAGTTTCATCAATGCGTCAACAGTCTTGTCAGTTGGATCAATGATATCCATCAGGCGCTGATGGGTCCTGATTTCAAACTGGTCACGGGACTTCTTGTTGACGTGTGGGGAACGCAGGACATCAAAACGTTCAATCCTGGTTGGCAGGGGAACAGGCCCCTTGACAACAGCGCCAGTACGTTTAGCAGTATCAATGATTTCCTGTGCGGACTGGTCAATTAATTTATAGTCGAATGCTTTGAGTCGAATGCGGATTTTCTGGTTTTGCATACAATCTTTCTAAAGAACGATCTGCGGATGGAAATCATCCGCAGCATTTTTTCATAAATTACTTGTCCAACGGATTGATCATTCGTTGATTTTGGTAACAACCCCTGCACCGACAGTACGGCCACCTTCACGAAT
>CAVERB010000079.1:0-15671 GCA_963618105.1 Oxalobacter sp.
TATGCCAGTCTTTTTACCTTACCCGCTGAATTGCCAGCGGGTTTTTTTTTGCCTCAAGGATTCTTATCCACAGAGACAGGAATGTCTATCGATTTTATTTATAAATGATAATCATTTGCAATTATGAATGATTCAAGTATAATAACAGCCAGAAGATTGAAAGGAATGCTGTCGTTTTTTCGCCTCTTCTGACAGGTTTCTGACAATCTTTAGTTGCCCGCAAATGGACGCCCGGTGTGCTTCGATGCATCAGGCGTTTTCTTTGACAACAAATGGATCAGAAAACAGGTAATGGTTTGAGAAACCTTTGTTTAAACTTGTTTTCCTATGGAAATAGTAGGAAAAAAGCAACAAAATCCAGTGCTTTTTGACTGAAAGTACTTTTTTGCTTGAGGAGAAAGATGTCCTGACATTAGAATCAAAACTAGAAGATACGTCTGCCCCATGAATTTTTGATGGTGCCTGATTTTGGGGTAGGTGTATTCTTCCCATGTTCTCTTCCTAATACCTTTCCAGAAAAAAGCCACTGATGACAGGCATCAGTGGCTTTTTCTGTATTTCAGGTCATTTGCCCAGATTTTGCTGGAATACGGTTTTTGAGTCTGGTTCGCCATTGGTCAGGCCACAGAGGAAATCCAGCCGTTTCTCAAGTTGGGTGTCGTGATAGGCATCACCTGTCATCGTCCGCCATTCCGCTTTTTGCAGGGCATGTTTTTGGTTTGCCCATTCGGTAGTGGTCTTTCCATTCAGATAATTGAATCTGCTGGAGAGCGTGATGACCTGTTTCTTTTCACAATCCGCCTGTTCATAACCGAGGTACATCGTATCGCCCTCCTTGGGATTGACGGGAATTTCAATAATCAGGCCGGTATGATCTTGGGTATCTTGATGTGTTGGAATAACAGCATAGATACGGTTGCTTACGGTTGTATCAATCAACTGTGCATGGCTTCTGATCCAGTCATAATCCATGAAGACGCCATCTGCCAATCCAGTGGGATAAGCGGGAATGGCAGACAGCAGCAGTATGGATACAGTGGCGAAACGTTTCATGTCCCGTTTCAATTCAGCAATGCAGCAGTCAGTCTCTGATAACCAGCATTTTGTCCAGGGACGCCCTTGGGGAACGGTAGCTGTTCATGACGTTGTCCGAGGCATAACCCAGCCCTATCCCAATGGCAACTATCTCATCTTCAGGAATCCCCAGGTGATGACGGACGATGTCGGGGAATTTCACAAATTCATAGGCAGGGATGGAATCAATGCCTTTATTTGCAGCACTCAGCATCAAGGTCTGCTCAAAACTGCCCATATCCATGATTGCCCATTCAGGGGATCCTTTGGGAATGGTGATATAGACTGCGGCACCACATCGGTAGAGACGTCCTTGGGCAGCATTGAATTCTGAAAAATCGTTTTTCAGGTATTGACCAAGATCTGCGTTAAGGGTTTGCATATTCTTGAGAGGATAGGCGCCAAAGGATTCCCGAGAGGCACGTTTGAAATCTGAATAACCGTTATCGCCTGCTTCAACCTTGGCGAGATGGTCTTTCTTGATGGCTTGCAGGGTGTTTCCTGTTGCGATATAGCCTTTCCAAGGCTGGGAATCAACCCAGGAAGGTGCCCATTGGGCTTCTTCAACAATCGCTTTTAATATGGCCTTGTCAACCGGTCTTTCATCGAAATCACGGATGGAACGGCGTTTTTTCACAACTTCACTGAATTCCATTGTTTTCTCCTTTAAAGGGTAGAACTGCGGGCAACGATAGCGAAAGCCGGAAGAATGGGCAAGGATTGCCGTACAGGAGAGATTATGTAGGTATCAGTATAATGGAATGGTATGGAAAGGGAAGATGTCTTACCTTTCCGGGAGGCAGGAGTCAGCTATGAAATGACTTAAAAGGGATATGGAATCCATCAGTTGTAAAAGTCATTTTCATTGAACGAAGAGGGACTGCGGTTGGAGAATGTCCGGCTGCTGAAGAAAGAACGCGATGTGTCATGCGCCAGCCAGTCCTTGATATTCTGGGCATCAACAATGCGTGCTCCTTTAGGACCAACCACATTCAGCAGTACCATCACAATCGGACGGCTGTCAATGGTCGTTTTCATGACTAGGCATTGTCCTGCTTCACGAATATAACCAGTTTTCTGGACTTGGATTTTCCAGCTTGAACTATGGGTCAGCCGGTTGGTGCTGCCATAATTCAGCGATTTCTCCCCATCATAAACCGTATGGTATTCTGCTGTGGAGTATTTTCGGATGAGCGGATGTTCTGCGGCGGCCATCACCAGTTTGGCAAGGTCTCTGGCACAGGAAACATTCTGGGGTGAAAGGCCGTTGGAATCCACATACCGGGTGTTTGTCATGCCGAGTATGGCGGCTTTCAGGTTCATTGCATTGATGAATGCTTCTCTGCCGCCAGGATAATAACGCCCCAATGCAGAAGCGGCGCGGTTTTCAGAACTCATCAGTGCCAGATGCAGCATTTCCCCCCGTGTCAGCTGGGTGCCGATCTTGAGTCTTGAACCGGTGCCTTTCAGGTGGTCAATATCATCTTCAGAAATTTCCAGCACTTCTTTCATGTCCTGCATGGCTTCAACGACGACTAAAGCTGTCATCAGCTTTGTAATGGAAGCCATTGACATACGTGAGGTACTGTTGCGTTCATAAAGGATTTTCAGGTTGTTTTCATCCAGAACCAGCGCTGCTTTCGCCCGGGTTTCAGGACCATCGGGTGTTTCGCTCACATAAATCGGTTTTTGGCTGGGCAGTGAGGCATTGTAAAGTGTATTGAGAGCAGCAGGCATACTGCTTGCTTGGCCAAAAGCGGAAATCGGCGGGGGCACCGATGCAGACAGTGTTGTCTGCGGTACAACTGCTTTGGCATCGCCCGAAGTTGTGAAAGCAGGCGATGGTCCGGCGGATATCGTATGTCCTGCTGAAACAGGCGGGTTGTCAGTGTTTCGCGCAATTGTCTGGGAGAATGGATAAGCCGGTTTAGTTACAGCCGGTGTGGTTTTCTTGACAGTATGCTGTACAGGAACAACAGATGCATGCTTTGCAGTTACAGGTTTTGCAGATGCTGTTTTCACAGCGGTTTTGGCAGGCGTTGTCTGGCGATCTTTCTGATGTTTTGCAACGATAGTTTTTTCCTGTTTTGCATTGATTTTGTTTTTGTTGGCTGCAGAGGTTTGGAGATTAGCGGATTTTGCAGTGGATTTTGTTACTGTTTTCCCTTTATCCGCATTTTTGACAATGGTTTTTGCAGGCTTGTTTTCTTTGGCAGTGACGCTTTTTTTAGTATCCACCTTCTTGACAGGCGCCATGGTAATTTTTTTCACAGACGCAGAGACAGGGGATGCTGCAAAGACACCTGCGACCAACATTGCCAACCATCCCGCTGCAAATTTCTGCATAACCCAATTTCCTCCATTAGAAAATTATCTCAGTATACCGAAAATCAGATATCAAAAAAACGAAAAATGTAAAAAAACGTAATGTTTATGCATTGATAGCCGTTTTTTTTCATTTGTTTTCGTAAGAAAAATGGCAAAGCAGCAGTAGCAAGCCGTAAAGGTTCTGGTGAATCCTGTCGGGAGAAGCATATATCCGCAGAGATTTCTTCTGGATGTTATGATACTCACTTTCTTTCAGTCATCCTAAGATCGCGTGAAATTAACATCCATCAAACTGTCAGGGTTCAAGTCGTTTGTTGAACCGACAACCATTCGTTTTCAGGGAAAACTGAATGGGATTGTCGGTCCAAACGGTTGTGGTAAATCCAATATCATGGATGCTGTGCGCTGGGTGCTTGGTGAGTCACGGGCATCTGAATTGCGCGGCGAGTCGATGAAGGATGTGATTTTCAATGGCACCACTACCCGTAAACCAGCAGGGAGAGCTTCCGTCGAACTGGTTTTCGACAATAGTGATGGGCGTATTGGCGGTCAATGGGGGCAATATACAGAGTTGGCAGTCCGGCGGGTGCTGACCCGTGAGGGTGGTTCCACCTATTCCATCAATGGTACAACGGTCCGCCGTCGGGATATTCATGACATTTTTCTGGGGACAGGGTTGGGACCGCGGGCATATGCCATCATCGGTCAGGGCATGATTTCCCGGATTATTGAGGCGCGTCCAGAAGAACTCCGCATATTCCTTGAAGAAGCCGCGGGCGTTTCAAAATACAAAGAACGCCGTAAAGAGACTGCTCATCGGCTCACCGATGCGCAGGAAAACCTCAACCGTATGCTGGATATTCTTGCTGAACAGGAACAGCAGATCGAAAAACTCCAGCAACAAGCAACGCTGGCGGAACATTACAGCAGTCTTTCTGCACGTCGTGACTGTCAGCAGCAGTTCCTATGGCTTTTACAAAAACAGCACAGTGAGCGGGAGCAGGTGTCCCTGAACTTGCAGGCGGAAAAGGCGCGTACAGAACTGGAAAACATCCGGGCAGGGATAATCCGCTGTGATGCTAGGCTGGCGGCGCTTCGTGTTGAGAATGAAGATGCCAATAAAGCATTGCATGAAGCACAGGGCGGCCTTTACAGCATCAATGCAGAAATTGGTAGCCTGACAGCCCAGATTGATTACATAGCGGAAACCTGTAAACGCCTGGAATCGCAGATAGCCGCTTTTGAATCTCAGAAAACGGAGTGGTCAAGACAGGTTCCTGGCTTCACGGCTGAACTGGAACGTATCCAGGAGACATTGGCTGTGAAGCAGGCTGTTCAGGAACAGGCTGAAGCGCGTTTGGCGGAACAGCATGAGGGATTGCCGCAGTATGAAACCGCCCTGGCACAACGGCGTCAGGAAGAACAGGTCCTGAAAGAAGCATGTCAACAGATACAGCGTCAGATAGCGGTTGCAGCCGATACCCATCGGCGTTTGAAGGAGGCGTTGACAGCATGTGGTCTCAAGCGTGAAAAGGTGCTCCAGCTGCGTCAGCAGCTTCAGGTACCAGACAGAATGCTGCTGCAGGAACAGATTGCCGCCAGGGAAGAAGCCAGCCAGCGGTTGCAGGAACTGCAATGCCAGCAGGAAAGCCTTGAGGAAGAATTGCCAGTCCTTCAAGATGCCAAGGATCAGGCAGAAGCGTATGTCCGTCAATGTCGGGAAGCTGTCATCCAGCATGAAACCCGGCTGAAAGCGCTCCGCCAGATAACAAAAAAAGCGGGACAGCGGGACAAGCTTGGTCAATGGCTGAAAGAGAATCAGCTGGAAGGGTTCCTGCCTTTATGGCGTCATATTACCAGTGTACCGGCATGGGCAACCGCTGTGGAGATTGTACTTGCTGAAAGGATGCAGTCTATTGAATTGTCCAAACTTGAATGGACAGAAGCCTTTGCCCGTGGAGCATTGCCTGCCTGCCTCAGTTTTCACAGCGTCCAGGAAACAGAAGGCCTGGCGGAAGCAGTCAGTGTTGATGGGCTGGATTCCCTGTTGTCACAGATAGCCACTGACCGTTCCTATCTGATGCCGCTTTTTCGGAGTTGGTTATCTAGGGTCTATACAGCTCCTGATTTGGAAACGGCGATTCAGAACCGTCATCGGTTGCCTGAAGGCGCCTATTTTATTGTGCCGCAGGGACATCGGGTTGATCGGTATAGTGTCCGTCTCTATGTTGCTGAATCTGAGTCAGAAGGCTTTTTTTCACGGTATCAGGAAATTGCTCGTCTTGAGGCAGACAAGGGCGGGCTGGATGATGCGCTCAGGCAGGCAGTGATCCGTTCCCAGGAAGCAGGGCATCATCTGGATGACAGACAGATGATGGTACAGCGGTTAAGACAGGATATCGGGAGACAAACTGATCGGCTGAACGAAATCCGTTTTGCCATCCTGAAAGAAGAAGAACAGCAGCGTCACTATACCATGCAGCAGGAACAGATTGCCCAGCAGCTTGAGGCATTGGATGCAGACAGTCAGGATAGGCAGGCAGAGATTGCCGTTCAGGAACAGTTGCTTGAAGAATTGGATCTGCAGTTGGTTGAGAAACAGGGGAAAGAAGACGCTTTCCACGATACCGTCATTGCTGCGGAAAAGCAGCTGATGCAGGCACGTGAAACCTGCCATGAAATCGAGAAGCAGCTGCAGCAGGCCGTTTTTGCCCAGCAGACCTTAAAACACCGTCAGGAAGAAATTGATCGTCAGGTCAATATGGCAACCGTGCAGGTTCAACGGGCAGAGGAGGGAATTGTTGTTCATCGCAAGGAACTGGAAAGTCTTGAAAACAGCGTTCAGGAAAACCAGCTCCAGTCACTGCTGGATAAACGGCTGCAGCAGGAACAGCAGCTTGCCGACAGGCGCAGTATATTGGAGAGTATTGCACAGCAGTTACGGGCAGTCATGGAAGAGCGGATGCAGTTTGAGCAGCAGGTGCAGCCACAGCAGGACCGGATTGTGGCGTTGCAGCTCAAGGAGCAGGAAGCCAGGTTGAATGCTGAGCAGCAGGCACAGAAACTGAAAGAATCAGGCGCAGTCGAGGCGGACTTGATGCAGCTGATGCCAGACAACGCCAGACAGGCATCTTTGCAGGCAGACATCACAAGACTTACAGCGGAAATTAATGCATTGGGTCCCGTCAACCTGGCTGCTGCCCAGGAACTCAAGGAAGGACAAGAACGCCGACAGTACCTGCAGGAACAGCATCAAGACCTGACTGACGCCATCACAACGCTTGAAGATGCCATCAAACGCATCGACCGGGAAACCCGGCAGCAGCTGAGAAGTACTTTCGACAAAGTTAATGAATCGCTTGATGAGTTGTTTCCCATTCTGTTTGGCGGCGGTCGGGCGCAGCTTATCATGAGCGGTGATGAAATCCTTGAGGCAGGTATCCAGATAATGGCGCAGCCACCCGGTAAAAAAAATGCGACAATACATCTGCTTTCAGGGGGCGAAAAGGCATTGACGGCATTGGCATTGGTTTTCTCACTGTTTCAGTTGAATCCAGCACCGTTCTGCCTGCTTGACGAAGTGGATGCACCATTGGATGATGCCAATACTGCCCGGTTCAGCAGTTTGGTGACGAAGATGTCAGGACAGACCCAGTTCCTGTTCATCTCACATAACCAGATTGCCATGGAAATGGCGGAAGAACTCATCGGTGTGACCATGCAGGAAAAAGGCGTTTCCCGCATTGTCAGTGTTGGTCTCAGCAATGCAGGGGAGTTTGCAGAAAAGAGGTAATCGCATGACAGGTCTGACAGATTTACAGATGATCCTCATTGGAGGAGGTGCCATACTGATTATTTTTATCATCATCTATAACCGTATCCGTGCCAGCCGCCTGCGAAAGGTGGAAATGGCACGCCGCCTTGCTGAAGAGACGCCTGAAACTGCAGAAGCTTCTGAGACAGGTCAGGAAGGCATGGTTGAAACGTTTGATGCGGTGGTTGCTCAGATGGCAGAATCGGAAACCGCTGTTGTTGAAGCATTTCCTGTTCCCGGTATGCGAGAGTTTCCTGTCGATGACATCATTGAATGTGTTATCACCATCACCCCAGAAACTAAAGTGCCTGCTGAACAGATTCTGCCGTTGATCCAGTCCTGGCAGTATTCCGGCAAGATGCCTGTGCGTTTTGTCGGTCTGGCAACTGATGAGCATGGTCAGAAAAACTGGCATGCCATCCATCCTTCCCGGTCTTATAGCCAGTTCCGGGCATGTGTCTTGCTGGCAAACCGTGAGGCAGTGCTGACAGATATTGATTTTTCCAGTCTGATTGCCCAGCTGAACCATCTGACAGCTGACATCAATGCGGAAATGGATGTTCCGGATATGGAAAAAGTGATTGAACAGGCACAGCAGTTGCATGAATTTGTCTCGAATCATGATGCAAAAGTCTGGTTCAGCATTCAGCTGAATGGGCGGCCATGGTCTCAAGGGCAGATTGAGCAAGTACTTGAAAAATATCAATACCAACGCCGTCCAGATAACACCTGGGTCAAGAATGATATGGAAGAGGGATCAGAATGTGAGCTCTTCCTTTTGGGAACCTTCGGGAAAAAAGATTCAGAAACAGTCTTGAGCCTGATTCTGTTCCTTGATGTTCCTTGCATTCCCCGGGAAAAAGATCCGTTTGGTCAGATGGTTGCTTGTGCCCGGGAACTTTGCAGGGAGTTGGATGGGACACTGGTCGATGAAAAGGGCAATGTCCTGACCGAAGATTATGTCAAAGCCATTGCAGACCAGCTTGAGCAATATTATCAGGTCATGCAGTCCGCTTCACTCCATGCCGGATCCTTACGTGCCCTCCGGCTTTACAGGTTGCAGACAGCATGACAACCTTGGATCTATTTGCGGATCAGCCGCCAGCCAGTCCTGCGGAAACAATACAGCAGCTCCGTAAGGATCTCGAACGGTACAGCCATGCCTATTATGTACTGGATAATCCGATTGTCCCTGACTCGGAATATGACCGACTCTATCGGGAGCTTCAGGCATTGGAAGCGGCACATCCGGAGCTGGTGACGCCTGATTCTCCGACACAACGGGTTGGCGGGGTACCGCTGGCACAGTTTGAGAAAGTCCAGCACCGTATTCCGATGCTGTCCCTCCAGAACGGACTTAATGAAGCCGAAATTGCAGCTTTCGACCGACGAGTGGCAGAAGAACTCGGTGTTCCGGAAGTCGAATACACCGCAGAACTGAAGTTTGATGGTCTGGCAGTCAATCTCCGTTATGAGAAAGGACAGCTTGTTCAGGCGGCAACACGGGGTGATGGTTCCATAGGAGAAAACATCACGGCAAATGTCCGAACCATCCAATGCATTCCGCTGCGCTTGGATACTGAGTATCCGCCGGTATTACTTGAAATTCGTGGAGAAGTCTTGATGTATAAACAGGACTTCGAAGACCTCAATAAGCGGCAGGAGGAAAACAATCAGAAAACATTTGTCAATCCGCGCAATGCCGCGGCAGGCAGCCTCCGTCAGTTGGATTCCCGAATAACAGCTTCCAGAAGACTGCGTTTTTTCGCTTATGGGCTTGGGGAAATGGAAGGTGTGGCACCCTTGCAGTCGCAGCAGCAGATGCTGGATTGGTTCATGCAGTTGGGATTGCCTGTCTGTCCTGAGAGACGGACGGTGACTGGCTATCAGGGACTCATTGCTTTTTTCGATGACATCCATGCCCGTCGGGATACCCTGCCTTATGAGATTGATGGTGTCGTCTATAAAGTCAACCAGCTGGCGCAGCAGCAGAAACTGGGGTTTGTTTCACATGCTCCGCGTTTTGCCTTGGCACATAAGTTCCCTGCACAGGAAATGCTGACCCAGATACTGGATATTGATGTACAGGTTGGGCGTACTGGTGCCATCACGCCGGTTGCACGGCTTAAACCGGTGTTTGTCGGTGGCGTTACCGTCACTAATGCCACTCTGCACAATGAGGAAGAAATCAGGCGCAAAGACATCCGTATCGGTGATACTGTCATTGTCCGCCGGGCAGCCGATGTGATTCCAAAAGTTGTGGCATCCGTATTGGAGAAACGGCCAGTGGATGCCCAGGAATTTGTCATGCCCATATATTGCCCGGTATGCGGTTCTCCGGTTATCCGTCCAGAAGATGAAGCGGTTGCCCGTTGTTCCGGCGGCTGGATCAATTGTCCAGCACAGAAAAAACGGGGGCTTGAACTGTTTGCTTCCCGTAAGGCAATGAACATAGAAGGGCTTGGGGAACAACTGATAGACCAATTGGTTGACAAGGCGGTTATCCAGGATGCGGCGGATCTGTTTACCCTGGATATCCCGACCTTGGCATCACTTGACCGTATGGCGGAAAAGTCGGCAGCCAATCTGGTGGCGGAATGTGAAAAAGCCAAGGACACCACATTGGCTCGGTTCCTTTATGCGTTGGGAATCCGTCATGTCGGGGAAACCACCGCCCGCACACTGGCAGAACATTTTGGCAGCCTTCAGGCAATCATTGGCGCTTCAGAAGAGCAGCTGCTGCAGGTTGAGGACATTGGGGAAACGGTTGCTGCATCCATCAAGGCTTTCTTTGCCGATGAACATTCCATGACATTGGTCAACCGGCTGCTGGCAAATGGTGTTCACTGGCAGGAAGGGGAAGGTAAAAAGCAGGTGCAGGTTCTGGCAGGTAAGCGGTTTGTGCTGACAGGTACCTTGCCATCCCTGACTCGTGATGAAGCATCTGAACTGATCCTCAGTTTGGGAGGCAAGGTCAGTAGCGCTGTCTCCAAGAAAACCGATTATGTGCTGGCTGGTTCAGAAGCTGGCAGTAAACTGGAGAAAGCGCAGTCCTTGGGCATTGCCATCCTGAGTGAAGAAGATTTCCTGACAATGCTCAAGGCTGGGGGACAAACATCATCTGAATAACAATGACACTAAGAGACTGAGAAAACATGAGCGTCCGAAAAATCCTGAAAATGGGCAGACAGTTGCTGCTCGAAGAATCAGAGCCCATCACAGAATTCAATACCCCGGAACTTCATCAGTTGATAGCTGATCTTTGGGAGACCATGAAAGCCGCTGATGGGGCAGGGCTTGCAGCACCGCAGATTGGTGTGCTGAAGCGAGTTGTCGTCTTTGGCTATGACAAGGATTACCACCCTGAAAACATGGATACGGTGCCAGCAACTGTCCTCATCAATCCGAAACTGACCCCATTGACTGAAGAATTTGATGAACGCTGGGAGGGATGTCTCTCGATTCCGGGGATGCGCGGCGCAGTCCCCCGTTATACCAAAGTCCGTATCGAGGCTTATGATGTGACTGGCAAACCGTTTTCCTGTGATGCGGAAGGTTTCCATGCCCGTGTCGCCCAACACGAATGCGACCATCTGGATGGCATCCTTTATCCAATGCGGATGCTGGATCTGGACTGCTTCGGCTTTAATGATGCGTTTGAAGAAGACGATCAGGAAGAGATGAAGTCATAGGGAAAAGTCCATTCAGATAATTAGAAGTCCGGATGTTTTTCTCAAAGAGATTGAATCGGGCTTTTTTATCATCATATCCTGTCAGAACGATTCATCAGGGCGTAGGTAACGCCATTTTCCAGGCGGCAATGCGCCTAACCTGACTTTGCCGATACGGACCCGTTTCAGCCCAATCACTTTCAAACCAACCGCTTCACACATCCTGCGTATCTGGCGTTTCTTGCCTTCGCGCAGGACAAAACGCAGCTGGTCTTCATTCTGCCATTCCACCTTAGCGGGCTGCAGTGCCTTACCATCCAGCTTCAACCCATGGCGTAACAGCTGCAGGTCCTTGTCGGGGAGACGGCCTGGTTTTTGATACCGCACACGTACCAGATATTCCTTGTCAGTTGTGGCGTCTTCTCCAATCAGCTGCTTGGCGATGCGTCCGTCTTGTGTCAGTACCAGCAGGCCGACAGAATCAATATCCAATCGTCCGGCAGGCACCAGTCCTCGTTTTTGGGATGGCTTGAAACGGATTTTGGCAGTATCTTCTTCCCAACGGGAATCTGCATTCACCAAAGCAATGGCAGGCGTGTAGCCATCTTCAGCCTGTCCGCTGACATAACCGACGGGTTTGTTGATCAGGAGCGTCACCCGTTCAGACTGTTCCCTGGATGCCCGTCTATCTACAGTAATTTTCTGGTGAGGCAGTACCTTGCTGCCCAATTGGGAAACGACTTCGCCATCTACACGGACCCAGCCCCGTTCAATCCAGGTATCTGCTTCCCGGCGAGAGCAGAGACCCAGTTCAGACATACGTTTAGACAACCTAACAGGTTCATTCATCAACATCCCCTATGAAACAGACAAGGTTATTCATCGTGGATACGCAAGACATCAATCATGTCACGTTCAAACTGGATCTGCTGGCGGGGCTGCTGAAGCATATCACCGTCAATCAGGAAAACATCCTCGATACGTTCGCCTAGCGTCATGATTTTCGCCGTATGCAGATTGATATGATATCGGCTGAAAACCCATGCAATCGCATACAGCAATCCCCGGTAGTCATTTCCGGTGATGCTCAATACAAACCTGCCGCCTGTATCCGGACGCAGGTCAATCGAAGGCGTGAGCGGGAAAATCCGTGACTTGCGGGACAGTTTTGGCCGTGAAGGTTCAGGTAAGGTTCCAGGAGATTTCAGGATCTCCGTCAGGTCATGCTCAACCTGGGATATGATGTCCCGATAATGCTTTTCGAACCCTTGACGGGTCACCAGGAATGTATCCAGGGCATACTGCTGTTTTGTCGTATGGATCTTGGCATCCAGAATGGCAAAATTCTTTCTGTCAAAATAACTGCATATCCAGGCGAACAGGTCAGGACGGTCTTGCAGGTACACAACGACCTGAAGCCCCTCACCAACCGGGGAAAGGTGGCACTGCACAACCGGTTCCCGGGAATCTGCCCGCCAGAACAATGTCCGGGTATGCCATGCAATGTCTGAGGCATCATTGCGCAGGAAGTACACAATATCCAGCTGTTTCCAGAAAGCCTCGTGCGAAGATTCAGGCAGTCCGTAAAGACGCAGCTTCGCTTTGGCTTCCTGTTGTCGTTTTTCCAGCTCATGGTCAATTGACAGTGTTTCGCCGCCCAATACCCGCTTGGTCTGGACCAGCAGGTCTTCCATCAGCTTGCCTTTCCAGGTATTCCAGATATTTGGTCCTGTCCCTTGGATGTCTGCCACTGTCAACAGATACAATGCGGTCAGATGCCGGTCATCCTTGACAATCACGGCAAATGCCTTGATGACATCCGGATCGGATAAATCCTTTTTTTGGGCATAGGTCGAAAATGACAGATGCTCCCTGACTAAGAATACCACCAGTTCAGTGTCTGCTGCCGTCATCCCGTGTTGGACACAGAAACGGTGCGCATCACGCATCCCAAGCAGTGAATGGTCGCCTCCCCGCCCTTTGGCGATATCGTGAAATAGTGCAGCAACATACAATACCCATTGACGACTGAATCCTGTCATTAGATGACTGCATAACGGATGCTCATGTGCATACCGTGCCCGTGAGAAATGATGCAGGTTCTCAAGCACCTTGAGGGTATGCTGATCCACTGTGAATTGATGAAACAGGTCATACTGCATCTGCCCGACAATCCGCCCGAAATTCGGCAGATAACGTCCCAAGATGCCCATACGGTTCATATATTCCAGTGTACGGACGGCAAACCGTTCAGACTGGAGGATTTTCAGGAAGAACGCATGGTTAGTCCGGTTTTTGCGGAAGTTCCGGTCAATATTCATGCGGGCATGCCACATTGCCCGCAGAGTGCGTACCGTCATTTCCTTCAGATCTGCCCGTTGTGACAACAAGTAGAATGCTTCCAGGATAGCAGAAGGGCGTTTGATGAACACCATATCCGAAGCAATGTCCAGCAGACCATTCACTTCATTGAAACGGTCATTAAGCCTTACCGGAATCTGGGGTTTCGGAAACAGACGGGCCTGGAGGTTCTGAAGCAGGATCATGTTCAGCTGGCAGACGGAATGTGCCGCCCGATAGTACCGTTTCATCATACATTCACTGGCAGTCCGTGTATCCAGCAACAGTCCTTTCTTGCGGAACCCGAAAGTCTCAGCAATTGGCATCTGTAAGTCGAACAGCAGGCGATCTTCTGCCCGTTTTGCTTGGATATGCAGGCGGATGCGGATATCCTTGAATGCTCGCTCCTTTTTGCGCAGCTGTTGTGCTTCAGAAGCTGTCAGCAATCCCTTTTCTGCCAGTTCATTCCAGGAAAAACCAAGTTTTGCCGCTTTTGCGCCCCAAAGGATTACCTGAAGATCCCGGAGTCCGCCTGGCCCTTCCTTACAGTTCGGTTCAAGGCTGTAAGGCGTGTCGCCAAATTTCAGATGACGTTGCCGGGTTTCCAGTGTCTTGGCAATGAAAAACGCCTGGGGATCCATGGCTGCATCGTAACGTTCCTGCATCGCCTTGAACAGTTTGCGGTTACCAGTGATGAAACGGGCTTCCAGCAGACTTGTCTGAATAGTAATGTCATTGGCAGCTTCCTGAATGCATTCATCGACCGTTCGGACACTGTGGCCGATCGTCAATCCTAGCGACCACAACTGCTGAATGAAAGTTTCTAATTGGGCATTCAATGCATTGTCTGGTGGATTATCCAGCAGCACCAGCACATCAACATCTGAATGGGGGAACAGTTCTCCTCTGCCGTAGCCGCCAACCGCAACCAGTGCCAATGTTGCTGGAAAACCGGTGGATGTCCACATCTCTGTCAGCACTTTGTCCACACTGCGGCAAAGGGTCTTTAATAGCCATTGTGGACGCGGATGCGTCTGAAAATCGGCAATTACCGATTCACGCATCGTAGCCAGCTGTTGTCGGAAAGAAAGAGCCGTTCCTGTTGTCATCGCCTATCCTTGACGGATTTAATAACAACAGTCTATACCAGTTTTATTTGCCTTCGGTAATGAACTTGGGCGGTTCAGGCATATTTGGAGAAACCGTCAGGATTTCATAACCGGTTTCTGTCACCAGGAGAGTATGTTCCCATTGTGCGGACAGGCTGCGGTCTTTCGTGCGGATTGTCCAGCCATCAGCCAGCTGTGTAATTGCCCGGCGTCCCGCATTGATCATTGGTTCAATCGTGAAAATCATCCCAGGCTTGATTTCAGCGCCTGTTCCTCGACGGCCATAATGCAGGACCTGTGGTTCTTCATGGAACTCGATACCGACACCATGACCACAAAATTCGCGGACAACACTGTAACCTGCTTTCTCAGCGAATTGCTGAATAACATAACCGATATCACCGAAATGATTCCCAGGTTTCACCTCACGGATGCCCAGCCACATACTCTGGTAAGTGATACGGGAAAGCCGTTTTGCCATGATAGATGGTTCCCCGGCAAAAAACATTCGGCTGGTATCCCCATAATAACCATCAAGGATGACCGTGATGTCAATGTTCAGCGCATCTCCCTTTTTCAGGCGTTTGTTGAAATTTGGAATTCCGTGGCACACCACCTCATTCAATGAAATACAGGTCGCTTTAGGATAAGGCGTATAACCGGATGGGCAATAGTTCAAGGGCGCAGGAATCGCATAGTGGTCAGTGATGAATTCATGGCAGAGCCTGTCCAGCTCACCAGTTGACACATCAGGCTTTACAAAAGGTTCGATATAGTCAAGCACTTCTGCCGCAAGCCTGCTTGCTTTGCGGATACCTTCAATTTGTTCGGGGGTCTTGATATAAATGCCTGCCATGGCCGTCACCAGCTTTTAAAAATTCAAATGAGAACCGTTATTATATGCCAAGCAGACAGCGCCTGCCAAAAACGTCCTTCGGATGAGGACGAATCCTGCTATAATCCGTCCAGCAAAAAGCAACATGGAGAGGTGGCAGAGTGGTTGAATGCGCCGGACTCGAAATCCGGTATACGGGCAACCGTATCGGGGGTTCAAATCCCTTCCTCTCCGCCAGTTTGTTATTTGTTATCATATAGTTAGAAATTTTATCTAACTGTACCGTTATCTGGTATTTTTTGCCATGGGTGAAAGCCTTTCACCCATTCAGCAGTTTTTTTGTTCAGTGGTGCTATCGTTTTTCCATCATCCCTGCGGTAAATGTCAGTGGTGGTGGCGTGTTTGTGTCCCAATAATTTTTGAGCTTCTGCCTGTGTTTCTGAGTGGGTCTACACCAAATAAAGGGGCAAGGGACCAATTCCAGTAGTTAATAATAATCC
>CAVERB010000080.1:0-8491 GCA_963618105.1 Oxalobacter sp.
ACAAACAAGACCAAAGAAATTTATATATAACTTTTTATATATCGTGCAATCGCCTGAAAGGATATATATAAAATGACTGGCAAGGAAAGAAAGAAAAGAGGCAAGAGTGTTCAGCTGACGGTAAACCGCATCAACAAGGCGGAACCAGGAGACTATCCATTGTTTGATGGAGGAGGTCTTCATCTGACATTAGAAAAATCTGGCTCAAGGTTTTGGCGTATGCTGGCTCGTTTCAATGGCAAAAACATTCTGCTGTCTTTCGGCAAATATCCTGCTGTGTCGCTCCAAGATGCCCGTAAGAAACGTCTTGAAGCACAGGAGCCGATTGCACAGGGGATTAACCCCAATGAGCGGAAAAAACAGATTAAGCAGGCTGAAATTGCCAAGACGGAAAACACTTTTGAAAAGATAGCCCGTGCATGGCATCGGAACACCTTGCCAGAGTGGAAGGCTGTAACAGCGAATGACATCATCAAGCGGATTGAATTAAATGTCTTTCCAGCACTTGGCAAGATTCCCATTGCTGACATCACCCATCAGCAGATTATTGATGTACTGAAAGCAGTAGAAGGCAGGGGGGGCGGCTGAAACCGCCAAAAGGCTGAAAACCAACATCAGGCGCATTTTTACCCATGCAATCCAACGTGGCATCATCAAACATAACATTGTCCACGACCTGACCGACATCTTACCCAAAGCCAATAAAGGACATTATGCCGCTATCAAGCATGATGAACTTCCAGCATTCCTGAAAGCACTGGACAACGTGAAAGCTGATTTACAGACAAGACAAGTATTGCTTTCAAGCTGGTTATGCTGCTGTTCATGCGTTCCAGTGAGTTGCTTACGGCTGAATGGTCAGAAATTGATTTGGATAAAGGTATCTGGATTATTCCATGGCAACGGATGAAGATGGGCAAACGGAAGATTAACCCTGATATGACCGACCATCGGATTGACTTGCCATGTCAGGCAGTGACTTTGCTCCAAGATCTCATGCCTATTACGGGGTGGAGTAATTTCCTTTTTCCGAAAAGAGGAAATCTAAAGGAAACCATGACGGGAGAATCATTGTTACGGGTAATTAAGCGCATGGGGTACACCGGAAAGATGACAGTCCACGGATTCAGGGCGCTGGCAACTTCATGGTTGCGGGAACAAAGGCTGGAAGTCAATGGCAAGAAAATGCCGCGGTTCTCACATGAGGTGGAAGGCAAGAAACGTTCTTCGATAAATGCTATCAAGCACGGGATTCTGAGCGGGCGAGCGTTGTTGCCACATGAATCCAAAAAGGATTATTCCTGTCTGCTGGAAGGCTTGATTGATGAGTTCAAACCGAAAGGAGCCTATGAATCTTTCCTTGTCGATAAGATTGCCTTGGTAATGTGGAAGCATAAACGCCTTGCCATTACTGAACGGGCAAGTATTG
Source organism: Oxalobacter sp. (assembly GCA_963618105.1). Classification (GTDB taxonomy): domain Bacteria; phylum Pseudomonadota; class Gammaproteobacteria; order Burkholderiales; family Burkholderiaceae_D; genus Oxalobacter. Next base: position 1,430 of record CAVERB010000080.1, read on the forward strand.
AAACAGACAGCGACATCAGGGGTTATTTTGTCAAAAAGAGCATCCATAAAACGCTGCACGGGCATGATGATGTGGTTGTCGATACCTTGCATTACCACATCATCGAAGACTACAAGTCAGCAGATGCAGATTTGGCACATTGGCAGAGCGTGCTGGATGAATGCGACAAGTTCGAGCGCAAGGCGAGCAAAGACGTTGATGTCACCCATGAATGGCTGAAAGCTGAATGCCCGACCTTGGCAGTCTGGGCGGAACAGAATGCTGAAGTTGAAGAAATGGCGGTCGATGCTTACTTCCGAACACTTGATCTGTATGACTAAGCGGAGGAATGGAGCAAATATGCCCAGACGACATTCAGCAAGCGGAAAGAGAATATTAGCGCTCAATGGGCAATCAAGGTTGTCAGAGATATCTATGCTTGTCCAGTGACCAAGAAAGCGGATTTGTTCCAACGGTATCAGGCAGGGCTGGACAATGAACTGTACAAGGCGGTGGAAGCATTGCGCCGTTACCGTGGGCTGTGATTGGGTTCGTTTCGTTGCAGGGGGAGGTGAAAAGTAAAAACAGGTTTCAATCATTGACCGACCGCTCAGAAAACTTTTCCGTAAATGTGTTTTTTGAGGGGGAGGGGATGCAGGTGGTCTGTCATCCTTGATGGTCTGAGTGTGGCAGGGAAGGTATTGTCAATCAAGGTTATGGCAATGCCTCATGCTAGAATGTCTTTCACATTACCGACAATCTGCGGCAAGGGACGACAATGGCAGACAGCACAAAACCAAGCCAGCCAGCCAGCCGGATTATTCTGAAAAGGACACCATCAATGTCAACTACAGAAGCACAGCAAAAATCAGAATTACATACCCAGTTATGGAACATTGCCGACACGTTGCGTGGCAAAATGAATGCTGATGAGTTTAGAGATTACATCCTGGGATTCATCTTCTACAAATACCTTTCAGAAAAATTTGAACACTATGCCACTTCCATTATGGATGATGGAAGGCGTTATGCAGATGTGGATGATGCTGAAACAGATGTCTTGGAGGCTGTCAGGGATGATGCAGTGGATGTCATCGGGTATTTCCTCAAACCATCAGAACTGTTCAGCGTACTGGCAAAACGCGGGATGAAAAAAACCGCTGAAAACATCATCATCGGTGACTTGCAGACTGTCCTGACAAACATAGAGCAATCAACAATGGGGACAGAATCTTCAGATGACTTTATCCACCTCTTTGAAGATATAGACCTGAATTCCTCAAAGCTAGGCAAGACGGTGCTTGACCGTAATGCGGTCATCGCAAGAGTGCTTAATCATCTGGATGAAATTGATTTCAAACTGGAAGATACTGAAGCTGATGTCTTGGGTGATGCTTATGAATACCTGATTGGACAGTTTGCTTCTGGCGCGGGAAAAAAGGCAGGTGAGTTTTATACACCCCAGAAAGTTTCAACCCTGCTTGCAAAACTTGTCACCTTTGAAAAGAAGAAACTACGCAACATTTATGACCCTACCTGTGGCAGTGGCTCTTTATTGTTACGGGTGAAGAAAGAAGCGGAATCCGTGGGACAGATATACGGTCAGGAAATGAACCGTACCACCTACAACCTAGCAAGGATGAACCTGCTGCTGCACGATGTTTCCTATGCAGACTTTGACATCAAGAATGAAGACGCCCTGAAAAGACCGCAGCATTTGGATTTACGGTTTGATGCGGTGGTTGCCAATCCACCGTTTTCAGCCAAATGGGAACCAGACCAACTGCTGATGGATGATGAACGGTTTGCACCCTATGGGAAACTTGCGCCTAAATCCACCGCAGATTTGGCATTTGTCCAGCATATGGTCTATCAGCTATCCGAAGATGGAACCTGTGCTGTGGTTATGCCGCACGGTGTGTTGTTCAGGGGGTCATCAGAACTGACCATCCGAAAGCACCTGATAGAAAAGATGAAAGTACTGGATGCTGTCATTGGATTACCGCCCAATCTTTTCTATGGTACAGGCATTCCCACCTGCATCCTTGTCCTGAAGAAATGCCGTAAAAACGATGACATCTTCTTCATTGATGCGTCTGCTTATTTTGAAAAGGTCAAGACCCAGAACTACCTGCGGGATGAGGATATACAGCGGATTCTGGATGCTTACGGCAAACGGGAAGACATAGACAAGTTTGCACACAAAGCATCCTTGGATGAAATCAGGCAAAACGATTTCAACCTGAACATTCCACGGTATGTGGACACCTTTGAAGCAGAAGAAAAGATAGACCTGTCTGCGGTATCAGATGAAATCAACCAGCTTGAAACCCAGATGGTTGATGTGGATGCACAGATACGGGGATTCTGTCAGCAGTTGGGCATCCCAGTCCCATTTGCGGAAAGGAACTGAAGATGAATCCGACACTGCGGTTTAAACAGGATGATGGAAGTGCTTTCCCTGATTGGGAAGAAAAGAAGTTGGGGGATTTGTGTTATTTAAGAGGACGCATTGGATACAGGGGATATACAACTGAAGATATTGTTAGAAAAACGGAAGGTGTCTTGTCTTTAAGTCCTTCCAATATCATTGATGGGTTTGTAAATCCTCAAAACGGTACATATATCACAGTGGAAAAGTATGAAGAATCCCCAGAAATTAAAGTGGCTGAATGCGATATTGTATTTACAAAAACTGGTTCTACAATAGGTAAGGTTGGATACGTTAAGAAACTCAATGAAAGAACCACTATAAATCCTCAAATCGCTTTAATTACCTCAAAAAATTGCAATCCTTTCTTTCTGTTTTGTTGTTTTAGTACTCTCTATTCAAAAAATTATGTGAGGAAAATTTCAGTTGGGGGAGCAATTCCGACTCTTTCTCAAGAAGAATTGAAAAAGATGGCTGTTTTATTGCCGTGTCCAGAAGAACAACAGAAAATCGCATCTTTCCTGTCAGCCGTAGATGAGAAAATCACCTTGACCGACCGCAGGCTGGAACTGATGAAGCAGTACAAGAAAGGGGTGATGCAGCAGATATTCAGTCAGGAAATCCGTTTCAAAGATGATGATGGCAATGACTATCCTGATTGGGAAGAAAAGAAGTTGGGGGATGTAATCACAGTACAAAGAGGCGGTTCGCCACGTCCCATTTCTGATTACATAACTACTGATGAAGATGGATTGAATTGGATAAAAATTGGGGACGTTTCGCCTGATAGTAATGCCATACGGTCAACAAAAGAAAAAATCCGAAAAGAGGGATTAAGAAAGACAAGGCAGGTTTTCAAAGGGGACTTAATACTTTCAAATTCTATGAGTTATGGACGACCATATATTCTGGAAATTGATGGATGTATCCACGATGGATGGTTACTGTTACGTGATGACCGGAATTCTTTTGATAAGAAATTTCTTTGCTTTGTTCTTTCTTCGGAATCCATTTTGCGTCAATACAAAGCAAAAGCATCAGGCGGTGTTGTTGATAATCTGAATAGCGAGTTGGTGCAATCTGTTTCAATTTCCATCCCTTCCCTCCCAGAACAGCAGAAAATCGCATCTTTCCTGTCAGCCGTAGATGAGAAAATCACCCTGATAGACAAGCAGTTGGAAAACCTCAAACAGTATAAAAAATCCCTGTTGCAACAGATGTTTGTATAAGGATACAGACAATGGTTACGCAGTCTGAATATGCACTGGAAGAAAAATTCATCCAGCAACTTCAAGACATCGGCTATGAATACGTTTCCATCAGCAATGAAGCGGAAATGCTGGCAAACCTGAAAACCCAGCTTGAAAAGCATAACCAAATCACCGTCCCCTTTTCAGAAACAGAATTCATCCAAGTCAAGCACTACCTGAACAGGGGAGGCATCTTTGAACGCGCCCAGCAACTGCGTAACCGATGTCCAGTCCAAAGGGACAACGGGGAAACCATCTACCTGACACTGATAGACCCTGATGGATGGTGCAAGAATGAATTCCAAGTCACCCATCAGGTAACAATGGAAGGCACATACACCAACCGCTATGATGTCACCCTGCTTGTCAACGGCTTGCCCCTAGTCCAGATAGAACTGAAAAGACGGGGTGTTGAACTCAAAGAAGCATTCAGACAGATAAACCGCTACCAGCACCATTCCTACAATGCAGGGATAGGGCTTTTCCAGTATGTCCAGCTATTCATCATCAGCAACGGGGTGGAAACCAAATACTTTTCCAACAATGCAGGACAGTCCTTTGACTTCACCTTCTACTGGACAGACAGCAAAAACACCCCCATCACCCAGCTGGACAGATTCACCGATGATTTCCTGAAACCCTGCCACATCTCAAAGATGATAGGACGCTATATGGTGCTTCAGGGAGAAACCGATGAAAAAAGCGGACAGAAGAAAAACCGTCTTGTCGTAATGCGACCCTACCAGTATTACGCAGTGGAAGCGATACTCAAAAAGGTGGCAAACGGCATCAACATCAAGGACGACGGGAAAGGCAACCTGAACGGCTACATCTGGCATACAACAGGCAGTGGCAAGACCCTGACATCCTTCAAAGCATCCCAACTCATCCAAGCAGTGGAAGGTGTCGCAAAAATCCTCTTCGTCGTTGACCGTGTAGACCTTGACTATCAGACCATCAACACCTTCCGTACCTATGCAGAAGGCAATGCAGAAGCGGTGGACGGTTCAAAGAATACAAGGGCATTGCTGAAACGACTTGCAGACAATGACACCAAACCCATCGTCACCACCATCCAGAAACTCAACAATGCTGTCACCAATGAAAAATTTGCAGACCAGATAGCACACCTGAAAGACAAACGGGTTGTTTTCATCTTTGATGAATGTCACCGCAGTCAATTCGGGGAAACCCATCAGAACATCCGCAAATTCTTCCGTAACGCACAACTCTTTGGATTCACAGGAACCCCCATCTTTGCTGAAAACGCAAACAAGGGAACCTTCATCGGTAAGGGGAAATCCATACAGGCAATGATGAAACCTGATGGGACAGCAAAAACCACCAAAGACCTTTTCGGGGAATGTCTGCACAAATACACCATCACCCACGCCATCCGTGATGACAATGTATTGCCGTTTTCCGTGGAATACTTTGGACGCTATAAGGACAAGACCAACCTTGATATAGATGTAGAAGACATAGACACCCAGGAACTGCTGGAATCGGAAGACCGCATCCGCAAGATTGCAAAACATATCCTGCAAAACCATAACAAGCGTACACAGGACAAGACCTTTGTTTCAATGTTTGCGGTGTCATCCGTGGATGTTTTAATCAAGTATTACCGCATCTTTAAGGAAGAACAGGAAAACCTCAAAACCAACCTGCGTATCGGAGCCATCTTTTCCTATTCCGCAAACGATGCTGATCCTGACAGACAAAAGCTGGATGAAGCATCAGGAAACATCCCAGAAGCGGAATTTGAAATCAATGCAAACAAGATGTCACCCCTTCAAAGGGATGCACTGGAAAACTGCATCCAAGACTATAACCAGATGTTTGGGACATCGTATTCCACCAAGTCCAACCCTGATGCACCGCAAGGGAAATACGGAGACCCCAACAACTTCTATGCGTATTACAAAGATATCTCCAAGAAAACCCGTGATGGACAGATAGACATCCTTCTGGTGGTTGCAATGTTCCTGACAGGGTTTGATGCACCGAAACTCAATACCCTGTATGTTGATAAAAGTCTGCGTTACCACGGATTGCTGCAAGCATTTTCCAGAACCAACAGGATGTACAACGCAAACAAACGACACGGAAAAATCGTTTGTTACCGTAACCTGAAGAAAAGGACAGATGATGCAATCTCCCTGTTCAGTGATGAAAGCAACGCATCCAGCACTGTATTGGTTGGAAACTATGAGGATTATGTCAGCACCTTCAACAGATATGTCATAGACCTGAAGAAAACCTTGCCTAATACCGAAGACTTCACCATCTATCTGCAATCGGAAGAAGACCAACTGAAATTTATCAGACAGTACAGGGAACTGCTAAAACTGATAAAAATCATCAAATCCTTTGCTGAATACAACGAACCAGACCTAAAACTGTCCGAACAGCAGATGGCTGATTACGGTTCTGTCTATCTGACCCTCTATGATGAAGTGAAGCACAAAAAACAGGTTGAAAAGGTATCCATTCTCAAAGATGTGGATTTCAGTCTTGAACTGTTGGAAAGGAATGAAATCAATGTTGCATACATCCTGCGGTTACTGGAAAACCTGAAGAAAGAACCCCCAGTCCTGCGTGAAATCAAACAGAAAGAAATCACAGGCATCATAGAAAGCGACCCGAAACTCCGATCCAAGAAAGAACTGATAGAAAAATTCATCATCAAAGAACTGGACGGTATCACTGGGGACATAGACACCGCATTTAATGATTATGTTCAGCGTGAAGCAGAATCCGTAAAACAGATGATTGCTGATGAAGAACGGTTAGATCCTATCAAATTGGACAAAGTTATCAGCGACTACCAATATACACACCTGTTCCCGAAAACACAGGACATCATAGAACTATGGAACTACAAACCAGCCCTGAAGGAGCGGCGAGCACTACGGGAAACCTTGACACAGAAAATCAAAAAATTCTTTGATGTGTTTGTGGATGGTTTTTGATACAGGCGGGCAAGGAGCCTGCACCATTATCCAGTCAAGCTCTTTTTTTTCTTGCATCAGATACACGGATTGCCATGCGTCCAGTGAAATATAAATACCTTTCAAAAAACAGTTGTTTTCGGTACTGGTTTTCATAGAGAAAAACACTTTTTTCGTTTTATCTCAAAATTGAATATTTTTGAAGGTTAAAATATATTCTTTTGGTATTTTAAAAATCCTAATCATGCACGTACTGAAAAAATAAAACAAGGCTGCAACAAACAGTCCTGCTTTTATTTGGTGTGTACCTCTCCCTACCTTGTGTGTAACAGTTGTGCGTGTGGTCGAATGTGACGGCAGGCAGCATAAAGGGTCGTCTGTACAATTAGGGGTATACTGCCCTTTTTTTTTCTACACACATCGCAGATGAAACGAAATGACGGTTAAG
>CAVERB010000081.1:0-33841 GCA_963618105.1 Oxalobacter sp.
TGGATGCCGGTAGAATCAATGTCAGTTTGTGAATTTGAGGAAAATTCACTCTTGGAAGCGGATGCAGATACGCCATAATTGACACGGTCCGAACCAGAGGCTGAAGCTGATGCCCGATAGTTTCTACCCCTTGCCCGTGCATTCATTCCATAGGATGCCTGCCTAGAACTGCGTCCGTTTACATATGCAGAAACATTACTGGAGGAGCTGCTTCCGTGAGTGTCTGTTGTGATGGTTTCATGTCCGTCTGTGGTGGTGACAGAATCGGTATCTACTCTGCCTGTCAGTTCAGCACGCCTGACGGTCCTTTCATGGAAAGCCTGCCTGCTATCAGTTTCCCTGCCATAGAAGACATAGACAATTGGCGATTTAGCACCGAATGCCGCATTGCCTGCCTGACTTGCCTTTTTCATAGCAACCAATAGTTTTGCATCCTTCAAGGAAGCCCGAATCCGTACACGGTAAACCCCCGCATGGTCGGTTTCATCAAGGATTTCAATACTGTTTATGAAGGTTTCTGGGGCTTCTTTCAATTGTTGTTCGATTGCCCCCAGATTTTCCATAGCGGCAACGCCATGGTCATTAAAGAACGCCTCAATCGCATTCATTTCAGCTTTTTCAATAGTCCTCTGCTTGTCAGCATCAGACAGCCAGCCGCTGTATTTCGTTGAGGCACTGCCTTTGACATTAACTTCCGCATAAGCAGCAGTTACGGTGAATGACAGCAGGACTGCCATTGCCAACATCATGATTTTTTTCATCGGCATTTCCTTATGATTTCATAGGTTCTATTCAACTGATTACGGATGTCAGGTTCCTTTGCTGAGGTTTTCAGCCAGTCATCGGCATCAAACGTAATCTTTTTGGAAGCATCTTCAGGATCTTTGATCTTGAGTTTGACGCTACGGTCAACTGATGAAGCGAATTTCTTGACAAGCATAGTCAAGGCATTTTCGTAGTAGGGGAAATCACTGCCTGATACGAATGAAGCTGGCATGACATCAATTTCGCCATTGCGAAATTTTGAGTTCAGATAATCGCCATCACCGTAAAAACGGATATTCATATAAGCACCGTAGATGTTGGTGGTGGAAACGTTGTCTCTGGCAAATTCTTTTTTAACCAGTTTGTCTAGACTGACATCAAATAGGTAATCGCCTTCAGGTACAGTCAATTTCCAGTCATCACCATTTTCCAGTCTCAGCATCATGACACCGTCCATATGACCGACAGTGCTAGGCATCATCGGCATTTTCAGACGTGCTGAAAGAATTGCCCCAAAGCCTTCCTTTACCATCGCTTTGGCAGCAGCGCCGTTATCTATACGGTAAGCCTCTGGTAATTGCGATAACGCTTCATTTGAAACGCTAACATGTTTGACCTGAACGGTACGTCTGCCTTCTTTGGGAAGTCTTGCATCCGATAACCGCCGCAGATATTGGGTAATCAGTCCTTTGCCGTCTTTCCGGCGAATAACATCATTCACAATGGAAAGTATCTGTTCCGTGGTCGGTTTGTTTTTTTCTGATGCGTCAAAGTAAATGACACTTACAGGCCAACTGGTAACAATAGTCTGGTTCTTGTAATCGAAAATGATTGCATTGCCTCGCAAATTGACAAATGTCCTTGAGAAAGAACCAAACTTTTCAGTGGAAACCGTCTCCCCTGTCAGGGCGAAGACAGACATCAATGCTCTGTCACTATCTTTCAGGTTCACCAACTGTCCAAGTGGTGCAAACTCCAGTTCAGGATTTTTTAATTCTTTTGTACGTTGATTGATCTCGAAGGAGAAAGTCCGGATGTCAGGATTTGTCTTTGCATGTTCAAAAAGTTTCCACGTATAGGGAAAACGTTGGGCAGCAGATGCTGCATCACCTGAAAACGCAAATCCTGCTTGAGTGATCTCAACCGAAAAAGCTGTCCCCAAAGACAATACGCTTAGAAATATCGTCCAGAAACAGCGAAAAAAGAAATTACCTTTCATAAGAAACTGTCACAATCCAGAACTAAATACGGTACATATACCTCATACTAGATTGATATTAACACAAAATACGGTTCATGTGCCGTGGATGATGGCGCACATTGTAGTAAAGATGCTTCTGTGCCGAACCTAACTCAACTCAGACAACATCCCTCGTTGGTTGCCATTGGAAAAGCCATCCGGACAATCAGACGCAAAAAGAACATTTCTCAGGAACAGCTTGCATTGCAAGCTGGCATTGACCGGAGTTATATGGGACGAATTGAACGAGGAGACAACAATGCCGCTATCCTGACACTCGAAAAAATCAGCATGGCGTTAGAGATGTCTTTGTCTGAACTTTTGGCATATGCTGGACTTTGACAATAAAAGACTTCCGTTTACCAGCCCCCTGCCATAAGCCCGACATTGTCATCGGGCAAAAAACAGGAATACTCCGGTTTCTGGGATTATACTGATAGGATGTTTCTGAAAAGGATGCTTGATGCCCCCGATAGAGAATGAGGCTGTGCTTGAAAAACAGCAAATCACCCTGAAACCGCCGCCGATGTACAACGTTGTCCTCCTGAATGACGATTTCACCACGATGGCATTTGTGGTTTTCATCCTGCGTCAATATTTCAACAAGGATGAGACGGCTGCGGTGCAGATTATGATGAAGATCCATAAGGAAGGGCGCGGCATCTGCGGTGTTTATCCGAAAGACATTGCCGCCACTAAAGTCTCTCAGGTCACTGCCCATGCCCGTCAAGAAGGGCATCCCCTGCAATGTGTGATGGAGGAAGCATGATTGCCAAAGACCTTGAAACCTGCCTTCAGAAAGCGTTTACCAATGCCAACCAAGCCCGGCATGAATTCATCACAGTTGAACATCTGCTGCTGGCAATTTTGGATGAGCCGACGGTAGTTGAAACTCTGAAAGCCTGCAATGCCGATTTTGACCTGCTGCGTGGCGTATTGACCGATTTCATCCGTGACAACACACCGGTTGTCCCAGGTACCAAGGATATGGATACCCAGCCGACATTGGGGTTCCAGCGGGTTATCCAGCGCGCCATCATGCACGCACAGTCTGCATTGTCCGGCACTGGCAAGGATGAAGTTACTGGCGCTACCATCCTGGCTTCCCTGTTCGGGGAGAAAGATGCCCATGCGGTTTATTTCCTGCATCAGCAAGGTATCACGCGGCTGGATGTCGTCAATTTCATTGCTCATGGTATCTGTAAAGAAGCACCGAAAGACGCTGAAAAGGCAACAGAAGGGGCGGAGGAAACGGCTGTTGATGCGGATGTTGATAAGGCTGAATCCCCGCTTGAACGCTATACCCATAACCTGAACAAGGCGGCAGCTTCCGGCACAATTGACCCGCTGATTGGCCGGTTTGAGGAAATCGACCGCACTATCCAGGTCTTGTGCCGCAGACGGAAAAACAATCCCTTATTGGTCGGGGAAGCGGGTGTCGGCAAAACTGCCATTGCGGAAGGGCTGGCACTCCGTATTGTCAACAAGGAAATCCCCGATGTCCTTCAGGATGCGGTCATTTATGCACTGGATATGGGGGCACTGCTTGCCGGGACCAAGTTCCGGGGAGATTTTGAGGAACGGTTGAAATCCGTCCTGAAAGCACTGACCGAAAGTAAGAATGCCATCCTGTTTGTTGATGAAATCCATACTATCATCGGTGCTGGTTCTGCTTCCGGCGGCACGATGGATGCCTCGAACCTGCTGAAACCTGCACTGTCAAACGGTCAGCTGATGTGTATCGGCGCAACCACTTATGGGGAATTCCGCAACATTTTTGAAAAAGACCATGCGCTGGCAAGGCGTTTCCAGAAAATTGACATCAATGAACCCAGCATTGACCAGACTGTTCAGATTTTGAAAGGTCTGAAAGCCCGTTTTGAGGCACATCATAACGTCAAATATGCGACCGCAGCCCTCCAGGCGGCTGCAGAGCTGTCTGCTCGCTATATCAACGACCGCCATCTCCCGGACAAGGCGATTGATGTGATGGATGAGGCAGGTGCAGCTCAGCGGATCATGCCGAAATCGAAACAGAAAAAGGTCATCGGCAGGGCGGAAATTGAGGCGATCGTCTCTAAGATGGCACGCATCCCGCCTCAGACAGTCAATCAGGATGACCGCAGCCGTCTGCTGACGCTCGAACGTGATTTGAAAAGCCTGGTCTTCGGACAGGATGAAGCGATTGAAGCTCTTGCCGCCAGCATCAAGATGGCACGTGCAGGATTGGGCAAGGTGGACAAACCTATCGGTGCATTCCTGTTTTCTGGGCCGACTGGTGTGGGAAAAACCGAGGTTGCCCGGCAGATGGCTTTTCAGCTGGGTATTGAGCTGATCCGGTTCGATATGTCGGAATATATGGAACGCCATGCAGTCAGCCGCCTGATCGGTGCGCCGCCTGGTTATGTCGGTTTCGATCAAGGCGGTCTGCTGACGGAAGCCATCAATAAAAAGCCGCATGCCGTGCTGCTGTTGGATGAGATCGAAAAGGCCCATCCGGATGTTTTCAACATCCTTTTACAGGTCATGGATCATGGCACGCTGACTGACAACAACGGCCGGAAAGCAGATTTCCGCAATATCATCATCATCATGACGACCAATGCCGGTGCCGATACGCTTGAGAAATCTTCCATCGGTTTTACCGGCCTGAAACAGTTTGGTGATGAGATGGATGAGATAAGACGGACATTCACACCGGAATTTCGCAACCGCCTTGATGCCATTATCAGTTTCAAGCCCTTGGATATGGATGTCATTCTTCGGGTGGTGGACAAGTTCCTGCTGCAGCTTGAAGACCAGCTCAGTCAGAAGAAAGTGTCAGCCATTTTCACCGATGGTCTCCGCAAGATGCTGGCGAAGAAAGGCTTTGACCCGATGATGGGTGCCCGTCCAATGCTCCGGCTGATTCAAGACCTTGTCCGCAAAGCCCTTGCAGATGAACTGCTGTTTGGCAGACTGGTTGATGGCGGCAAGGTCACAGTGGATGTCGGGACAGAGGAAGATGTCCAGCTCATCTTCGAGGATGAAGACAAGGCTATTGAGAAAACCGAGAAAACGGCCGCCCATACCCTCCATTGAACCGGGGCATTGTCAATAAGGTTTCTCTCTCGCCGTTTCCATCTGTAGCCTAGCAAAGCGTCTTGTCCTGGACAGACATCCCATGCAAAATAAGCGATAATAGGAAAAGGTGCTGGAGACAACCTGCACCGGTGTTTCCATGCAGGACAACTTGTTGCATCACTTAACAGGAAGACAATCATTATGCCAACACATACCATCACGCTACGCAATGGCGTTGAAATGCCTACCCTGGGTCAAGGCACCTGGTTTATGGGTGAATCTTTTTTTGAAAAGAAAAATGAGATTGCGGCCTTGCAGCATGGCATTGATGTCGGTCTGACTTTGATAGACACTGCCGAGATGTACGGCAACGGCGGTGCCGAGAAGGTTGTCGGCGAAGCGATTGCCGGAAGACGTGACAGGATTTTTCTTGTCAGCAAGGTCTTACCGAACCATGCCAGCCTGCGTGGCACCATCAAGGCATTTGAAGACAGTCTGAAACGGCTGAAAACGGATTATCTGGACATGTACCTGCTGCATTGGCGGGGAGGTTACTTGCTGGAAGAAACGTTTGAAGCGTTGGAAAAACTGCGGGAAGCCGGCAAAATTCGTTCCTGGGGTGTCTCCAATTTCGACACCGATGACATGCAGGAAGCGGAAGAATACGATCCAGACGGCAACTGCTGCATCAATCAGGTGCTTTACAACCTGGGTTCACGGGGAATCGAATGGGATCTGATTCCTTGGCAGAAGAAACGCAACATCCCTGTCATGGCGTATTCCCCGCTGTATCAGACCCGCCTGCTGAGATCCAACGGTCTGGTGCGCATCGCCCAGGAGCTGTCCATCACCCCTGCCCAACTGGCACTGTCCTGGCTGCTGCATCAAGGGACCATTCCCATCCCGAAATCTTCCAATGCAGGGCGTGTCGAGGAAAACCGCAAGGCATGGGACATTGAACTCTCTCAAGATGTGCTCAATGAACTGGATCGGGTCTTTCCGCCACCATCCCATAAGATGCCTCTCGACATCCTGTGATGCAACTGCCTTCAGGATTCCGGGCTGCCCAGATGCCCTTGATCGGCCATTTCATGGATCAGGCGGATGATATCAACATCCGCCGCTTCCCATGCGGCTTTCAGGAAGCCATTGTACTTCGCTTCAGGTCCTTCGTCTGAAACGGTATTCTCATAGATGAACCGGACAAACAGCCGTTGATTGAAGGGTTCTTCCAGCGTCACCACCAATGATGTTGACGGCATCTCGCCCTGGGCAGGGATATCAAAGACAATCTTCTCCATATGGGTGCAGGTGACTTTGTCCTGAAAACGGAATTTTCCATAATCCAATGAACGGTGATAGGTACCCATCAGCTCTGTTACATCGCATTTCTCCAGATGCGGAATGAACAGGGTCGGTTTCTGTATCCACATCAACAGCCCTTTCCAGACCTGTTCACGGGCAAGTATCTGCGCCGCTGGATGATCGAAGTTGTTGATTTCAAGCAGGTGTTCAAATCTCATAGCGGTTCCTGTGTCATTTCAGCTGTCCATCAGCAAAAGAGAAGCCTTTGATAAATTCAGAGACCGGCAGACGCTTTGCTCCTGGTTTCTGCAAAGTCAGGAGACGGAGACTCCCTCTGCCGCAGGCAACGACAATCCCCGAGCCGTCCGCAGACAATATCTTCCCTTCAGGATGGTTCGAATTCATCTCTTCTACCTGTGCTTCCCATATTTTCAGGGTGGTGGGGCCACATTCAGCCGTACAGCCGGGGAAAGGATTGAATGCCCGGATTTTCGCTGCGTTTTCCTGTGCGGAAAGCCTGAAATCCAATGCCGCTTCGTCACGATGAAGCTTCTTGGCATAAACGGCAAGGCTATCGTCCTGTGGTGTATAGACTGCCGTGCCATCTGCAATCTTCTGCAATGCCTTGACAACCAATCTGCCGCCCATGCCTGCCAAACGGTCATGCAGGACGGCAGCAGTATCCTTTTCCGTGATTGGTGTTGATTCCATCATCAGGATCGGACCAGTATCCAGTCCTTCTTCCATCCGCATGATGGCAACCCCGCTCTCTGCATCGCCTGCCTCAATCGCCCGTTGAATCGGCGCCGCACCACGCCATCTGGGCAGCAGGGAAGCATGAATATTCAGACAGCCATGAGCAGGAAGCGTCAAGAATGCCTTTGGCAGAATCAGGCCATAAGCCACAACCACCATGACATCCGGATTGATTGCCTGGATACAGTCATAGGCCTGCTGCGCTTCTTCGCCATATTTCCCCTCAACCCTGAGAGACACCGGCTGTATCACGGGAATCTTGTTGACAAGTGCCAGCTGTTTGACAGCGGAAGGCTGCAATTTCATTCCACGCCCAGCAGGACGGTCAGGCTGGGTCAGTACCAGCTCAACTTGATGCCCTGCCTTGACCAGGGCTTCCAATGCTGTTGCGGCAAAGTCCGGTGTTCCGGCAAATACGATTCTCACCGTTTGCCCTCCTTTTTGTTCTTGGCAGTATTTTTTGCGGCAGCTTTCTTGATTTCGCGCTCTTCCTTCAGCAGCTTGGTCTTGATACGGTTCCGCTTCATCGGTGACAGATAATCCACAAAAACCTTTCCTTTGAGATGGTCGATCTCATGCTGCAGACAAACTGCCAACAGGCCATCCCCTTCTAATTCAAACCAATCTCCATTGACATCCTGCGCCTTGACTTTCACCTGGGCAGGACGTTCAACGTTCTCATAGATATGCGGCAGCGACAGGCAGCCTTCCTCATACACTTTCTTCTCTTCGCTGAAACTGACAATCTCAGGATTGATGAGAACTCTCAGGTTGTCTTTCTTCTCCGAGGTATCCACCACGATAATCTTGCGCCGCACATTGACCTGGGGTGCCGCCAAACCGACACCAGGTGCCTTGTACATGGTTTCCCCCATATCTGCTACCAGTTTCTTCAATTCATCATCGAAGGTTTCAACCGGTTCTGAAGGTTTCATCAAACGCGGATCTGGATACCGAAGGATTGTCAGTTGTGCCATTTGTCTTCCTGAACCATCAAACTGTCATAACCATCTTGCCAGCAATGCCTTTCCCATGCAGAATCCTGGGGAGAAGATAATATCTTGTCTGTGACAAGACATGCCTGCTGACGCTTTTGCTGGCGCAAGTTTAGCATAGACCCCTTGATGTTTCAGGTCGAGGTACAGGAACAGGCCTGTCCTGCCAGATTCCATTGATGATTGAAAGGCTGCCTTGAACACTTCTTTTCCATACAGCAACGATGAGGAACTGACAGCCTGGCTGCGGCTGGTCCTTACCCCAGGCATAGGCATACGCACCGCCCATAAACTCCTGACTACCTTTGGCCTGCCGCAGGATGTTTTCAATGCCTCCTACACTGCCCTGACAGAAACCGTATCGGAAAAACTGGCGCAGCAGCTCCATGCACCGGTATCAGATGATGTCAGGATCCTGTCTGAAAAAACCCTGGCATGGTCTTCCCAGCCGGGAAACAGGATTCTGACCCTCGCAGACAGTCGTTATCCCAAAAAACTACTTCAGATTCCCGACCCGCCATTGATGCTGTATGTCAAAGGCAGGCTTGACTTGCTTTCAGCAGATGCCATCGCCATTGTCGGCAGCCGCAATGCAACCGCCCAAGGCTGTCTGGATGCCGAAAACTTCGCCTACTCTCTGGGACATGCCGGACTGACGGCTGTTTCCGGCATGGCATTAGGTATTGATGCTGCTGCCCACCGGGGTGGATTGAAAAGTCCTGGCAGCACGATTGCCGTCATCGGGACAGGTGCTGATATTGTCTATCCTGCCCGCAATCATGCCTTGGCCCACCAGATTGCCGATGAAGGCTGCATTATCAGTGAATTTCCCCTGGGGACCAGTCCCATGCCTGCCAATTTTCCAAGACGGAACCGTCTCATCAGTGGACTGGCAGATGGCATTCTGGTGGTTGAAGCCGCTGCCCAGTCAGGTTCACTGATCACCGCTAGGCTGGCTCTCGAACAGGGACGGGATGTCTTTGCCATTCCAGGTTCCATCCACTCACCATTGTCCCGAGGCTGCCATGCCCTGATACGCCAAGGCGCAAAACTGGTCGAGACTGCCGAAGATATCCTGTCTGAACTGAAACGGCAGGTTCCCGTGACTGGCAATACTGTCCCCGGAACACACCAGGCAGATGACCCGTCAACGGTTTCTCCCATACTGGCCAGTATGAGATTTGATCCTGTGGATATGGATACCCTCTGCCAACGCCATAACCTGGACGCCGCAACCCTCAGTGCGGAACTGCTGAAACTGGAACTGATGGGACAGGTTGAAAGCCTCCCTGGAGGCTATTACCGCCGGTTGGTGCCATAATCGGGAAATATTGCTGTTCCTTTCCTGCAAACAGAAAAAACGGCTGAACTGCCAAAAAACCGCATTTTTTCCTGATATTGCTCTGACAGCTTGCAGAGCCTGCCTTGAAACCATTATTATTCTCCGCCATGCTGTGCAGGTTTCCTGCCCATTTTTTAATGCTGCAACCGTATCCTTATGAGCAAAACACTGATCATTGCCGAAAAACCTTCTGTTGCCAATGACATTGCCAAAAGTCTGGGAGGCTTTACCAAGCAGGGGGATTACCTGGAATCTGATGATTATGTCCTGACCTCCGCTGTCGGTCATCTGTTGGAAATCAAGGCGCCTGATGAGTATGAAGTCAAGCGTGGTAAATGGACTTTTTCCCATCTGCCGGTCATCCCTCCGAAATTTGCCTTGGAACCCATCGCTAAAACCGCTCCCCGTCTGAAGCTGTTGGCAAAACTGATCCGGCGCAAGGATATTGCCACACTGGTCAACGCCTGCGACGCAGGACGTGAAGGGGAACTGATTTTCCGTCTGATTGCAGAATACACAAAAGCCAAACAGCCGATCAAACGTCTCTGGCTCCAGTCTATGACACCGGCAGCCATCAGGGAAGGATTCAAGCACCTGCGGACTGATGAAGAAATGCAGTCACTTGCCAAAGCTGCTCGGAGTCGAGCTGAGGCAGACTGGTTGGTCGGTATCAACGGCACCCGTGCAATGACTGCGTTCAACTCCCAGAATGGCGGGTTCTTCCTGACAACAGTCGGCAGGGTCCAGACCCCGACATTGTCCATTGTTGTTGAACGTGAGAAACAGATTCGGAACTTCGTCCCACGTGATTACTGGGAAGTCCATGCCGCATTCAAATGCGCGAGCGGAACTTATGAAGGCCGCTGGCTGGATACCGCTTTCAAGAAAGAGGCTTCAGACCCTGAGAAACGCGCTGAACGCCTATGGAGCCGTGAAGCAGCGGAAAAGATTGTTTCTGCCTGTCTGGGCAAACCAGGGATTGTTACCGAAGAATCCCGCCCTGCAACCTCTCTTTCTCCTGCACTGTTTGACCTGACCAGCCTGCAGCGTGAAGCCAATGCCCGTTTCGGTTTTTCAGCAAAACGTACGCTGGACACAGCCCAACGATTGTATGAACAGCATAAAGCATTGACCTACCCGAGGACGGATTCCCGCCACCTGCCTGAAGATTACCGGCAGACCTGCCGTCAGACCATGGAGGCCCTCTGTGAAAATCCTGCTTTCAAGCCTTTTGCAGAACAGGTATTGACAAACCAATGGATCCGGCCGAACAAACGTATCTTCGACAACCGGAAGATTTCTGACCATTTCGCCATCATTCCGACATTGCAGCCCCTGAAAACCCAGCGTGAAGATGATCGGAAACTGTACGAGCTTGTCGTCCGCCGTTTCCTGGCAGTTTTCTTTCCTGCCGCAGAATTCCAGGTCACTACCCGTTATACCGATGTTGCTGGACACCGGTTCCGCAGCGATGGCCGGATCATGAAGAAACCTGGCTGGATGGCGGTCTATGGCAAAGAAGCACCAACTGCCGCCAATACCAATGAACGTTCCCTGGTTCCTGTCAAGGACAAAGAAAAAGTCCTGGCAGAAAAGGTCTGGGCTGATGGGTTGACGACAAAGCCGCCAGCACGCTATACCGAAGCAACCTTGCTTTCAGCCATGGAAGGCGCTGGAAAACTGGTGGATGATGAATTGCGTGAAGCCATGCAAGGCAAAGGGCTGGGAACGCCTGCAACCCGTGCTTCCATTATTGAAGGGTTGTTGAAAGAATACCTGCAACGCGAAGGCAAGGAACTGGTGCCGACCCCCAAAGCCTTCCAGTTGATGACCCTGCTTAATGGACTGGGTATCCAAGAATTGACGATGCCCGAACTGACGGGAGAATGGGAGTTCCAGCTTGCCCAGATGGAAAAGGGTCATCTGAGCCGTGAAGAATTTATGCAGCATATCGCTGGCATGACTGAAGATATTGTCAATCAAGCCAAGGAATATAGTGGCGATACGGTTCCTGGTGACTATGCTGTCCTGAAAACGCCCTGCCCGCAATGCGGCGGACAGGTTCAGGAGAATTATCGCCGTTTCGCCTGCACGAAATGCAGCTTCTCCATCACAAAGACACCAGGCGCACGCATGTTCTCTATCCCAGAGGTTGAAGAACTGCTGGCAAACCGCCAGATCGGCCCCTTGCAGGGATTCCGTGCGAAGACAGGATTCCCTTTTGCCGCTGTTTTGAAAATCACGGAAAATCCTGAAACAGGCGGTCTTCATATGGTCTTCGACTTCGGGCAGTCGAAGGAAGAAGAAGCGGAAATGCCTGATTTCACCGACAAGACGCCTGTCGGCATCTGCCCGAAATGCAAAGGCAGCGTGTATGAAACTGACAAGGCATATCTTTGCGAACATAGTATCGGCAAGGATAAATCCTGTACCTTCAGAAGCGGCCATACTATCCTTCAACAAGAAATTTCGCCAGAACAGATGAAGAAACTGCTGTCAGAAGGCAAGACCGACCTGCTGACGGGCTTTATCTCAAACCGGACAAACCGCCCTTTCAAGGCATACCTGGAATTAGGACGGGGCGGTAAGATCAATTTCCAGTTTGAAGAACCAACCGGTAAAACTGCTGCCCGTAAAAGCACTTCCGCCAAGCATGCCACGGCAGAAACCGGCACAGCAGTTGCCACTGTCGAAAAAAGATCGGAAAAGAAAGCCCCTGCTGCGGCAAAAACCAAGGCAACGCGGAAAAAGGCTGGGACTGCTTCGAAATAACCTTCGGGACAGCGCAGGAGACTCTCTGTCTCCTGCCATCCGGTTCAAGACATCATTTGCCCCAGGAACAGGCAAATGCCGACTGCCAGGGGAATCGAGAAATTATCGTCCAGATGAATCCGGTTCTCATAGGCTTCTGCCAGCGCCGCTGCCACTACCCCGATTCCCCCTGAAATCAGGAACATCACCGGCTGTGCATAGCAGAAAAAGAAAAACAGGACGATCAGGAAACCGGCAATACAGAAAGCAATACTCCCCTCCAGGCTTTTTGCCCCCGCATTGATGGGATGACGGCCGAAACGGCGTCCGATCAATGCCGCAACGGTATCGCCAATCAGCATCACCGCAAACCCTGTCATGGCAATAACCATCGGGAACAGGACGACACACATCAATGCCGCCCCGATAAGATAAGGAGCGCCACTCAGACGGAAAGCCGCCTGCTTTTCCTTTTCTCGAAGCATACGGTTAAACAACGCACCATAAGTCATCGTGAACAGTTTCCAGCCTTTATGATTGCCATATTCCGTGATGATGCAACCTGCCAACAGCACCGCAAAAAGCACGATATTGACCAGACGGGGTAGAAACCCCATGGCAGCAACCATCCAAAGGGAACTGAGATGGATGCTTTTTCTCAGGACTTCCTGGGTATAAGGAATCTGGTTGTTCATGAATGGACTGCCGGTTGTTTTCTATGTGCTGGCTTTCCCTGTTTACCGGCCGGCTTGCTCACTGTGTCACCTTTCAGCTCAGCCGTTTTCGTGCCTGCTGTTACAGGCGTATCAGGAATTCCTGCCCATTGCAGGATTGTCTGGGTCGCCTCTTCCAATCCTATGCGTTTGACAGACGAAAAAAGCTGCACTGAAAACGGGAAAGGCTTTCCCTGCGCATCTACATAGCTGTTGAAAATGGTCTGGGTCAGCCTAAGTGCCTTGGCCGCTTCACTGCGGCTCAGTTTATCTGCCTTGGTCAGCAGGCAATGGATAGGCTTTCCTGTCCCGGCAAACCATTCAACCAGTTCCGTATCCAGTTTCTGGAAAGGATGACGGGAATCCATCATCAAAACAATGCCCTTGAGTTGGGCACGCTGCATCAGATAATCCCCCAACAGCTTGTTCCAATGGTCTTTGGAAGCATGTGAGACCTGTGCATAGCCATACCCCGGCAAATCCACTAGAAACATCTCAATCTTGGAAATATCCGTTGGATCCTTGCGATGCTGGGCTGGATGTGCCCCGCCAATCGAAAAGAAATTCAGGAACTGGGTTCTGCCCGGTGTCTTTGAGGCATAAGCCAACCCCTTCTGGTTGCAGAGGATATTGATCGCAGAAGACTTACCTGCATTGGAACGCCCAACGAAAGCGATTTCAGGAACATCCAGTTTCGGAAGTTCACGCAAATGGTTGGCGGTTGTAAAAAAACGGGCCTGCCAGAGCTTGGACATGGATTCTCCGGTATTCAGTCAATAACTGCCATCCCCCGAAAGGGACAGGGTCTATCAAGGGACAAGGGTTTCCAGCGCAAAAAGATCCTCTGGCGTTTCCCGTCTGCGGATCAGATGAACTTTCTTGCCATCCACCAGCACTTCTGCCGTGCGCCCACGGGTATTGTAATTGGAAGCCATCGACATGCCATAAGCCCCTGCACTCATGAACGCCAGCAAATCGCCTTCCTCAACCGCCAGTTCCCGATCCCTTGCCAGCCAATCCCCTGATTCACAGATAGGACCGACTATCTCATAGGTCTGTGCGGGTGTTTCACGCCTGATGACTGGTTTGACACCATGATAAGCCTCATAAAGGGAAGGACGCATCAAATCATTCATGCCGGCATCGACAATCGCAAAATGCCTGCCAGAATTGGTTTTCAAATACTGCAAACGGCTTAACAAGATACCAGCATTGCCAGAAATGGAACGACCTGGCTCAAACATCACGGTAATCTGATGGTCTGAACAATGAGATGCCTGCCATTCCCTGATCCTAGCAAAGACCCGGGACAGGTAATCAGGCACCGCAACCGGCTGCTCATCAGCATAGGTGATGCCAATCCCGCCGCCGATGTCAATATGGCTCAACCTGATGCCCCTCTCCGTCAGTTGGTTGACCAGATTGAGAATCTTGTCCAAAGCTTCCAACAATGGCGCATCATCCAACAGCTGGGAACCGATATGGCAGTCTATGCCAACCACTTCGACATTGTCCAAGGAAGCGGCAACCGTATAGGTTGACAGGACTTCCTCGAAAGGGATACCGAATTTGTTTTTCTTCAACCCCGTTGAAATATAGGGATGGGTCTTCGCATCCACATCTGGATTCACGCGGAAAGAAATACGGGCTTTCTTGCCCATTTCTCCGGCAATATGGTTGAGCCGTTTCAGTTCTGACAGGGATTCGACATTGAAACAGAGAATATCGTGTTCCAAAGACAGACGGATTTCTGCAGGAGTCTTGCCAACGCCTGAATAGATGACCTTATGCGGATCACCACCAGCGGCAATCACCCGGGAAAGTTCACCACCTGACACAATATCAAAGCCTGCTCCCTGCCTTGCCAACAGGTTCAGGATGGCGATATTGGAATTAGACTTGACGGAATAGCAGGTCAGGGAATGCAGTCTGTCCGTTTCGTATTCTGCCGCCGTCGCCACATACTGACCCAAATGATCTGTAAAAGCTGCCTTGGAATAGACATACAACGGTGTCCCGAACTGTTCTGCAAGGGTATCCAACGCAACATCCTCGGCCATCAGGATATTGCCTTTATAGGCAAAATATTTTTCCATCATCTCTCTGTCCCTACTGTCTCAAGTCTCTTCCATACAGGATTATTTGGCATTCATCGGTTTATGCTGTGTCGTACTTGGCAGGATACCCAATGGGGTTTCTTCCTCCTTCGGAGTTTGTTCTGTTTGTTCTTCTTCTGGAACCCTCTCTTCTTCCGCCGTTTCATCCGGGAAAACAATCGGGTTTACCGCCTGGGGCGGCGTATTCTTAGGCGGCAGGATCAACGGCCCTTTCTGGCCACAGGCAGTCATGCCTAACAGCACCAACAACAGCAGGAACCCTCTTCCCAACAATTGCAACAGCTTCATCAAATATCCCTTCAGATTTCAAATGTATCCGTTTTTCATACGGACAGAGTCAGCACTATAACACATCAGAAACTGTCATATTCCGTGGGATGGATTGGATTGCTGACACCCACATTGGTGACAATCTCGCCAGGCGGGTATTCCCGGTAATAGTAATCGCCGTTGATAAAATCAATACCCTCAGGTATTGGACGGTTTTCTGCCGGAAGTCCCTGCAACGCCACCTGCATGAAATCAATCCAGACAGGCACAGCCAAAGAACCACCGGTTTCATGCCCCATATTCTTAGGCTGGTCAAACCCCAACCAGACAACGGCAACCAAATTCTGTTGATAACCGGCAAACCAGACATCATGGGAATCATTGGTTGTCCCAGTCTTGCCTGCCAGATCAGTCCGTCCCAGTGCTTTGCCAGCACGGGCAGCTGTCCCATGCTGAACAACGCCTTTCATCAGGCTGTCCATGATAAAGGCATTACGCGCATCAATAACACGGTTGGATTCCAGTCCTGGCTGTTCTGGATTTGCCCGAGACAGGATATTCCCCCTGAAATCGGTAATTGATGAAATCAGGTAAGGTTTGACCTTGAATCCTCCATTGGCAAAGACCGCATAAGCAGAAGCCATCTGCAATGGCGTGACCGTCGCTGCCCCCAATGCCAGCGACAAGTCTGCGGGAACCTTGTCATAGTCAAAACCAAACCGGACAGCATGATCCTGACCATAGGAAGGACCTATCTGATTCAGTATCTGGACAGACACCATATTCTTGGACTTCATCAATCCACGGCGCATGGTCATCGGTCCGTCATAGACATTGTCGTAATTTTTCGGGCTCCAGCCCTGCCCATTGCCGCCCGTGAAAGACATCGGTGCATCATTGATGATACTGGTTGGCGCAAAGCCTTTCTCCAACGCTGCCGAATAGATGAATGGCTTGAATGAGGAACCAGGCTGACGCCATGCCTGTGTTGCATGATTGAACTGCCGATTGGCAAAATCAAACCCACCGACCAATGCACGGATTGCCCCATCCGCTGGATTGAGGGCCACCAATGCCGCCTCAATCTGTGGCAACTGGGTGATTGCCCATTCTCCTCCTACAGCACCGATACGGATGATGGAACCCCGTTTGATCTGTTTTTCCCCGCCTTTCCCCAGACAGGAAGCTGCAAATTTCAGACCATTGCCTGCTACTGTGGCAACTGTCCCATCCGCCAGCATCACCTTGACCAGTGAAGGTGATGCTTCCGTAACCACTCCGCTGGTGAAGCCCTCGGTACTTGGATGTTTCTCCAACGCCTCTTTCACTGAATCCGGCAATCCCTTGTCACCTGCGGGGAAATCAACATACCCTTCAGGTCCCCGATAACCATGACGGCGATCATAATCAATCGCTCCCCGCCGGACAGCACGATATGCCGCTTCCTGCGCACGACCTGAAATCGTGGTATAGACATTCATCCCGCTGGTGTAAGTGGCATCACCATACTGCTGGAAGACCATCAGACGGACCATTTCCGCCACATACCGTCCATGGACTTCCGGCTCTTCCCTGGCGGTCTTGATATGAAGCTCTTCCTTGACGGCGTTCTGGTAATCCTGCTGGGAAATATACCCCAGCTGCTGCATACGAAGCAGGATGTATTCCTGCCGCTGCTTGGCGCGAGGATAGTTGGAAATAGGATTATTGGCTGACGGTGCCTTGGGCAGACCAGCCAGCATCGCCGCTTCAGCCAATGAAATATCCTGGATATCCTTGCCAAAATAAGTCTGTGCAGCAGTCGCAAAGCCGAATGCCCGCTGTCCCAGATAAATCTGGTTCATATAGACTTCCAGGATCTTGTCCTTGCTCAGGGCTTTTTCAATCTTGAACGCCAACACCGCCTCATATAGTTTGCGTTTAAGTGTCTGTTCACTGGAAAGGAAGAAATTTTTGGCAACCTGCTGGGTGATGGTGGAAGCCCCCTGGCGACTGCGTCCCAGTAGATTGTTCACTGCTGCCCGCAGAATGCCGAGGTAATCAATACCGCTATGCTGGTAAAACCGGTCGTCCTCAATGGCGAGCACGGCCTTCTTGAGCCGATCCGGCATTTTCTCAATCGGCACAAACCTGCGGCGTTCATCGCCAAACTCACCGATCAGCACATTGTCAGCGGTATAGACCCGCAAAGGCATCTTCGGACGGTAATCCGTCAGACGATCCATTGATGGCAGTTGTGGATAGATGACCGCAACCGTCAGACCAATAAGCAAGACCGCCAGCAAGGTTCCGCCGACAAACAAGGAGATTATCCAAAACCAGAAACCACGGCGCCTGCCGTTTTCCTGGGAGGGATTATCCTGTTGATACGGGTCTTCATCAGGTGGGACCGGGTCCCTGTTTCGAGAAAACATACTGTCCAGCTGAAAAAAGAGATGCTGTATTATCTCTTTAATCCAAGAAAGTTGGCACTGCCATCGCACAAATTTTTACGTTTCCTGGAAACTTCAGGCACTTATCAAGGATGTTTGTGCCAAATTGGAAACTGTCCTGCTCATCTGCTATAGTCAGTTGTATTTGGAAGATACCTTTATTTGTATGCAACAGAACATTTTTCTTGTCGGGCTGATGGGTTCCGGCAAAACGACTGTCGGAAGACTGCTCGCAAAACGGTTGGGATTGGCATTTGTCGATTCTGACCAGGAAATCGAAAAACGTACCGGTGCAACCATTTCCTGGATCTTTGAAATCGAGGGGGAAGACAGTTTCCGCCAGAGAGAAGTGGAAACCATTGATGAGCTGACTTCACGGCAAGGCATCCTGCTGGCAACCGGAGGAGGCTCAGTCATCCGCCCTGAAAACCGGGAAGCCCTGAAAAAACGCGGCATTGTCATCTACCTGAGGGCAAGCGTCAGCAACATCCTCAAACGGACACAGCATGACCGGAACCGTCCCCTGCTCCAGACAGAAGATCGCCGGACAAAAATCGAGGAACTCTCCCGTCAGCGTGAACCCCTTTATCAGGAAGTTGCTGACATCATTGTTGACACCGGACGTCCCAATGTCCATGCCATGGTCCAGTCCATTGCCAATCAGATCAAGGGATTCCAGAAGAAAAATGCGGCAAACCGCCGGAAAGAAAAACCGTCTCATCAGAAAAAAGGCAGAAACAGTATGCAGGAACAAAAGAAACAGCATCTCAAGGTTGAACTGGGAGAACGCAGCTATCCCATTGAAATCGGGACAGACCTCCTGAAAGATTCTTCTCTGCTTGCCAGAACCATCAAAGGGAAACGCATCGCCATCATCACCAATGATGTCGTCGCTCCGCTGTATCTGGACAAGCTGACTCATTCCCTGAAAGCTTCCGGCAAAGATGTCATCTCGCTGATCCTGCCAGATGGTGAGAAAGAAAAGAACTGGGAAAGCCTGATGAAAATCTTTGATTTCCTGATGAGCAACAAATGTGACCGCAAGACTACCTTGGCAGCACTGGGAGGCGGTGTCATTGGTGACATAACCGGTTATGCTGCGGCAAGTTTCATGCGAGGAGTTCCCTTTGTCCAGGTTCCAACCACCCTGCTGTCAGAAGTTGATTCTTCTGTCGGCGGCAAGACCGGCATCAATCATCCGCTGGGCAAGAACATGATTGGCGCTTTCTATCAGCCAATCGCCGTCATTGCAGACACCGCCACACTGAATTCTCTGCCTGATACAGAGCTGTCAGCCGGGATGGCAGAAGTCATCAAGTATGGTTGCATTGTGGATGTGGGCTTTTTCAGTTGGCTGGAAAAAAACACTGACAGGCTGCTGGAACGTGATCCGGCCGCATTGGCATACGCCATCAGACGCTCCTGCGAAATCAAGGCGGAAGTTGTCCGCCAGGATGAAAAAGAAAGTACCGGGCTTCGTGCCATCCTTAATTTTGGCCATACCTTTGCTCATGCGATTGAAGCTGGTATGGGTTATGGCGCATGGCTGCATGGTGAAGCCGTCGGCTGCGGCATGGTCATGGCGGCAGACCTTTCCCGCAGGATGGGATGGCTGGATCAGGAAACCGCAGACCGCATCCGTCAACTGGTCAAGAAAACCCGGCTGCCAGATACCGCACCTGACATGGCATCAGAACGGTGGATTGAACTGATGCGTGTGGACAAAAAGAATGTCGGCGGTGAAATCCAGTTTGTTCTGTTGAAGAAACTAGGAGAAACCGTCATCACCAAAGTTCCACAGCGCCTGCTCCTGGAAACGCTGGAAGCTTTCCGGAAGGTCTGATACAGAGCGGTTCAGTCCATCAGGACAATGTTGGCTGTACAGAATCAATGACAATATCCGCACTGCCTTCTGCCAGTCTAACAGAAACTGGACGCCTGACGGGAATATCCACCGGGGAACGGACAATTCGTCCGTGTTCATCCCGCATGATGGCATAGCCCCGATTCAAGATCCGTTGGGGATTGAGCAATTCCAGTTGTGCAGACAATGACATGGTTTTCTGCCGCCGTCCAGACAGGGTATTATGCAGGACAGATACTAAACGTTCCGCACAGGTTTCCAACTGATACCGCATCTTTCGAATATCGGGTTGTCTGGATGACAACCGTGCTGTCAAAGCCCTCAGCCGCAACTGCTCCCGCTGGATATAGGCACGGGGACTGATCAACCGCCTGGAAAGCATATCGGTATGCTGCATCGCCTGTTGCAACCGCCGGTCCATTGTCCGCTTCATCTGTGAGGCAAACGCTGCTAGGACAGCCATCCAGTCATCCCTGCTTCGTGAAACCAGTTCTGCCGCTCCTGTGGGTGTTGGTGCCCGGACATCGGCGGCAAAATCTGCAATGGTGAAATCCGTCTCGTGCCCGACCCCAGAGACAACCGGAATCTGGCAGGCTACGATTGCCCGGGCAACCGGTTCCTCATTGAAACTCCACAAGTCTTCAAGACTGCCTCCTCCCCGGCAGACAATCAAGACATCGCATTCTGCACGGGCAGATGCCGTTGCCACCGCTTTAGCAATTTTCCCGGCAGCATCCACACCCTGCACGGGCGCAGGATACAGGATTAGCCTGACATGCGGTGCCCTTCTCGCCAGCGTTGTCATCACATCTCGCAATGCTGCCGCTTGGGGACTGGTGACTAACCCAACAGTTTCCACAAACACAGGGATAGAGCGTTTACGCGCCGGATCAAACAGTCCTTCTGCCTCAAGACGGGCTTTCATACGTAGGAACGCCTCATACCGGTTTCCAGCACCTGCATGACGGATGGCTTCCACATTCAACTGAATCTCACCCCTTGCCATATACATGGAAAGCGTAGCACGAACCTCAATATGATCCCCCAGCTTCGGTGTGAACGATGCCAGGCGGGCCCGTCCCCGGAACATCACAGCTCTGATCTGGGAATCTGCATCCTTGAGTGTGAAATACCAGTGTCCAGATGCCGCACGGGTGAAACCGGAGACTTCACCGGAAATCCAAAGCAACGGGAATCCTGTCTCAATCAGCAGGGAAACCGCCTGATTCAATTCAGAAACAGTCAACACCTCCCTGTTGCCGACCACAGATGACAGGTCAAGCAATGTCGGGGAATCAGGAAAACCGTTCACAGGCAATGGCAGGGAAAACCGTTATTTCTTGACCGTACCGTACCACTGGGGATAGAACTTCAGGACAGCAGGCCCCTTGGAATCCATGCAATGGCACAAATCCAGATTGAACGGACGTTCATCTTCTTTCTGGAAAGCCGCCTTGATACGGGCTTCTTCCTCTCCGAACACGAAAACCTGCATGGCAACAGAAGGAATCGCCTCGGCAATCTCATTCATATGGGTGCAGCCATCCATCGCACCAAAACGTTCATGAATACCATGACGGAAATGATGCAGGATATTCAGCCCGACCAGCTTGGAATAACGGGAATGGATACGTTCACAGAAACCTTCAAAAGGCACTTCATCAAATGCGATATGAGCATCAATCACTGTCCCTTGCGGATTGACGGTCAAACGCATCCACATATCATGGAGCGGACGTTTGGCAGGCACTACAACAGAAGCCAGCAGCAACTCATGAGTCTTCACATCAGTAAAACGGGCATCAATATCCCAGAAGCCATCCTCACGGAGAAAGAACTGAACCTTGATGGTACGAGTATGCTTCAGGACCCGGGGCGTCGTGGCTAGTGGCAATGGCATAATGGCATGACCATGAAAAAAACAGGCTTCCAGCAGCATGAAATGCTGCATGCACAAAGATTACTGGCATTATATCAAAAAGCCACATCGTTCAACGACTGCCGATATTGCACATTTTTGTGCTTTTCTTGCAAGAAAAGACTTTTATTTTAAAAAATACCTGTTAATATATACAGCCAATAGATTTGCAATATTAGCTGTTTCAACTGGAAAGACGCCCATGGACGATAAAAAGAACACCGCTCAGGAAGAAAAACGGAAAGCGCTTGCAGCAGCACTCTCCCAGATTGAAAAACAATTCGGCAAAGGCTCCGTCATGCGGATGGCGCCTGGTGTGGTTGTCGAGAAAGTCCCTGTTGTCTCAACAGGCTCCTTGGGGTTGGACATTGCCTTGGGTATCGGCGGCCTGCCCCGTGGCAGGGTCATCGAAATCTACGGTCCTGAATCTTCCGGTAAAACCACTCTCACTTTACAGGTGATTGCGCAGATGCAGAAAGATGGCGGTACCTGTGCATTCATTGACGCTGAACATGCATTGGATGTCAGCTATGCCCAAAAACTGGGGGTAAAACTGGAAGACCTGCTGATTTCCCAGCCAGACACTGGGGAACAGGCACTGGAAATCACGGATGCCCTTGTCCGTTCTGGCGGGGTTGACCTGGTTGTCATTGACTCCGTTGCAGCACTGACACCCAAAGCCGAAATTGAAGGCGAGATGGGCGATTCCCTGCCAGGGCTCCAGGCCCGCCTGATGTCCCAGGCACTCCGCAAACTGACTGGTACTATCAAGAAAACCAACACCACCGTCATCTTCATCAACCAGATCCGTATGAAAATCGGGGTCATGTTCGGTTCCCCAGAAACCACCACTGGCGGCAATGCCCTGAAATTCTATTCGTCTGTCCGCATAGACATCCGCCGTGGGATTTCTTTGAAATCTGGAGATACCATCATCGGCAATGAAACCCGTGTCAAGGTTGTCAAGAACAAAATGGCGCCTCCTTTCAAGGAAGCGACCTTTGACATCTTCTACGGTGAAGGCACTTCCCGTGAAGGAGAAATCATTGATTTGGGAGTCGATGCAAAAATCATTGACAAATCCGGCTCCTGGTACAGCTACAACGGAGAACGCCTGGGACAGGGCAAAGACAATGTCCGCAATTATCTCAAGGAAAACCCGGCAGTCGCCCGTGAAATCGAGAACAAAGTCCGTGTTGCCAAAGGCATCGTGGAAATGCCGACAACTGAATCAGAACCCGATGCCAAAAGCTGAGTGATCCTTTTCTGATACAGCCTGTTTCTGCCAGACATCATGAAACAGAAACCCAGTCTGAAAGCCCGTGCATTGAAGTTCCTTGCCAACCGCGAACACAGTGCACGGGAACTTGCATCAAAACTAAAACCTTACGCTGAAGAAAACGATGACATTGAAGCGTTGATCCAGTGGTTGCAGGACAAGGGATTCCTTTCTGAAGAACGGTTTGCAGAAACCTATGCCAGACGCAGGGCTGCCCGCTATGGCAGCCGCAAAATCCTCTATGAGCTGCAGAATCATCATCTCGAAGATGCTGTGATACAAGACATCACAACAACGCTGGCAGAAACTGAACTGCAACGGGCGTACAGCCTTTGGGAACGTAAATTCGGCAAACCACCCGAAACCCTGCCTGAAAAAGCCAAACAGATTCGTTTCCTGCAACAACGGGGTTTCCCTGGCAACATTATCCAGCAGGTCATCAAAGGCGATTTACCTGAATTCGAGGAGATTTAGCAATCACCTGATAAACCAAAAATCCGTTTTATTAAAGTCTCTAAAAATATTGATTCCATCAACCAAACACACCTTTACCTGAACGAGGGACCGCCCCCGATACGCTGTGTCTTGTAAGCCCACCAGAGCAGGCAAAGGCCAAAAACAACCATCGGTAATGACAGCATCTGACCGGCTGAAATCGTGAAGATGCCCAGATTAACCTCGTAATCGGGAATACGAAAATACTCGGTAAAGAATCTGGCAGAACCGTACAGTACACAGTACATACCGCTGACTGCGCCACGGGGCCGTTCTTTCCGCGAATAAAGCCAGAGCAGCACAAACATCAGCAGCCCATCCACCAGCATCTGGTACAGCGGGGAGGGATGGCGTGGCAGCATATCGAAATTCGGCCAGATCATTGCCCAAGGCAAATCCGGTGAGGCGACCCGTCCCGGCAATTCTGCATTGATGAAATTGCCCAACCGCCCACAGGCATAGCCGATGGGAATGGTCGGAGCAATGAAGTCCATTGTTTCCCAGAAAGACCGTCCATTCTTACGGCTCCAGAACCACATCGCAATCATCACCCCCAGGAAACCGCCGTGGTATGACATCCCGCCCTGCCAGACGGCAAAAATCTCCGCCGGATGGGAAAAGAAATACTTGGGGTTGTAAAACAGCACTTCGCCCAGACGACCACCGACAATCACCCCGAACACGCCATAAAACAGGATGTCATCGAGGTTTTTGGGAACCCATCCTGCCCGGGCGATATGTGGCTGTGTCTTGATGCGTACCCGTCCAAGAATGATGAAGAACAGGAAACCAAACAGATACATCAACCCATACCAATGAACCGCCACAGGTCCAATAGAAAAGGCGACAGGATTAGGCAATGGATGAACCAGCATGATAACGATAAAGACACCGTGTACGGTATCGGTTTAAAAGTCTCAAAAAACGATAGTGTTATATAATAGCTTATTTACCGAAGTGCCGACCATAATGGTTTGGCAGGACTGGCAGACAGGTCAAGGGAAAGGATTTCATTCCCGATTCCTAATCCTTGGATAAAAACAGAACTGCTTTATTTTTTGGAGAGACAGACAAATGCCCCGTTACCGTTCCTGGACTTCCACCCATGGAAGAAACATGGCTGGTGCACGCGCACTGTGGCGTGCAACCGGTGTGAAAGATGGCGATTTCGACAAACCGATTATTGCTGTTGTCAATTCATTCACCCAGTTCGTTCCAGGTCATGTCCACCTGAAAGACATGGGCCAGATGGTTGCCCGCGAAATCGAGAAAGCCGGTGGTATCGCCAAGGAATTCAATACGATTGCTATTGATGACGGCATTGCGATGGGGCACGGCGGGATGCTCTATTCCCTGCCACACCGAGAACTGGTTGCCGACTCCATTGAATATATGGTTGAAGCCCATTGTGCCGATGCAATGATCTGCATCTCCAACTGTGACAAAATTACCCCAGGGATGCTGATGGCAGCGATGCGCCTGAACATCCCGACCATCATGGTTTCCGGCGGTCCGATGGAGGCCGGGAAGCTGACCACCGTCATTCCTGGCCAACAGATCATCAAAGTGGACTTGATCGATGCGATGATCCAGGCAGGTGATCCGAACAACAGTGATGAACTGGTTGAAGATTATGAGCGCTGTGCCTGCCCGACCTGCGGCTCCTGCTCCGGCATGTTCACCGCCAATTCAATGAACTGCCTGATGGAAGCACTGGGTATGGGACTGCCAGGCAACGGTACGATGCTGGCAACCCACGCTGACCGTAAGGAAATCTTCCTGACAGCCGCCCGTCAGATTGTTGAGAACACTAAACGCTGGTACGAACAGGATGATGCTTCTGTCCTGCCCCGTTCCATCGTCACCAAAGCTGCTTTGGAAAATGCGATGGCGCTGGATGTCGCGATGGGCGGTTCCACCAATACCGTGCTGCATCTGCTGGCAATCGCCAACGAAGGCAATGTGCCTTTCGTGATGGAAGACATCGACCGGATTTCCCGCAAGGTTCCCTGCATCTGCAAGGTTTCCCCGGCAACCCATGATTACTATGTTGAAGATGTCCATCGTGCAGGTGGTATCCTCGGCATCATGGCGGAACTGAACCGTGCTGGTCTGATCGATACTTCTTGTGGTACGGTTTATGGTGGCACCATCGGTGATGCGCTGGCGAAATACGACATTGTCACCAGCAATGATCCCGCCATCGGAACTTTCTACCGCGCAGCACCGGGCGGAATCCGTACCATTGAGCCATTCTCCCAGAACAAGCGCCATGCAACCTTGGACAAAGACCGTACCGCTGGCTGTATCCGTGACCTGGCACATGCCTACACCATTGAAGGCGGGTTGTCTGTCTTGTTCGGCAACATTGCTGAAAACGGCTGTATCGTGAAAACCGCTGGGGTTGATGAAAGCATCTTTGTCTTCTCTGGCAAAGCCCGCATCTTTGAAAGCCAGGAAGACACCGTTGAAGCCATCCTGGGTGACAAGATCAATCCAGGCGATGTCATCATCGTCCGTTATGAAGGACCAAAAGGCGGTCCCGGAATGCAGGAAATGCTGTATCCGACTTCTTACATCAAGTCCAAAGGGCTGGGTAAGTCTTGTGCGTTGTTCACAGACGGCCGCTTCTCTGGCGGTTCTTCCGGTCTGGTCATCGGTCATGCTTCTCCAGAAGCCGCCTCTGGCGGTGCCATCGGGCTGATTGAAGAAGGCGACATGATCGACATCAACATCCCTGCCCGCACCATCCAGCTGCGTGTCAGCGATGAGGAACTGGCTGCCCGCCGTGCGAAGATGGAAGCCAAAGGCGCAGATGCATGGAAACCCAACCGTTCCCGTGTGGTGTCCAAGTCCCTGAAAGTCTATGCCGCCACAGCCGCATCCGCAGACCGTGGTGCCATCCGTGAACTGAAAGAATAACCGGTTTTCCAGTGGGATTTCATGATGGATAAAAAACCGACAGCAAAAAGCGATGTCTGGTCTGGCCGCTTCTCTGAGCCAGTCGATGAACTTGTACAGCGTTATACGGCATCCGTGACTTTTGACAAACGCATGGCAGCCTTCGACATCCAGGGTTCCCTTGCCCATGCCGAGATGCTCTGTGCGCAGAAAATCCTGACTGAACAGGATCTGGCTGACATCCAACGGGGACTGGCGCAGATACTTGAAGAAATCAATGATGGCAGGTTCAACTGGTCGATTGGTCTGGAAGATGTACACATGAACATCGAACGCCGTTTGACTGACTTGATTGGCGATGCTGGCAAACGCTTGCATACCGGCCGTTCTCGCAACGATCAGGTTGCAACCGATATCCGCCTTTACCTGCGTTCTGCCATTGATGCCATTGACGGTCTGCTGAAGAACCTGTGTACTGCACTCGCTGACCTGGCGGAAAAGCATTACGACACCATCCTGCCCGGCTTCACCCATATGCAGGTTGCCCAGCCTGTCACTTTCGGACATCACCTGCTTGCCTATGCCGAAATGTTCTGCCGTGACATTGAACGGATGCGCGACTGCCGTAAACGTGTCAACCGCCTGCCGCTCGGTGCGGCGGCACTGGCTGGCACCACCTTCCCGATTGACCGTGAACGGGTTGCCCGGACATTGGGATTTGACGATGTCTGCCGCAATTCACTGGACGCGGTCTCTGACCGGGATTTTGCCATTGAGTTCTGTGCCGCAGCCGCCTTGATTATGACCCATATCTCCCGCCTGTCTGAAGAACTTGTCATCTGGATGAGTCCCCGTGTCGGTTTCATCGACATCGCCGACCGCTTCTGCACAGGTTCTTCCATCATGCCGCAGAAGAAAAACCCGGATGTGCCAGAACTGGCACGCGGCAAGACCGGGAGGGTCAATGGGCACCTGATCGGTCTGCTGACGCTGATGAAAGGGCAGCCACTGGCCTACAACAAAGACAACCAGGAAGACAAGGAACCGCTGTTTGACACCATTGATACCGTATCTGACACCCTGCGCATCTTTGCAGATATGGTCAGTGCCATCACCGTCAAGCCTGAGATGATGCGTCAGGCGGCATTGCAGGGCTATGCCACGGCAACCGACCTTGCTGATTACCTGGTCAAGAAAGGACTGCCTTTCCGGGCCGCCCATGAAGTGGTTGCCCGTGCTGTCCGCTTCTGCGTTGAACACAACTGCGACCTCAGTGATATGACCTTGGCTCAGATGCAGTCATTCTCGCCGCTCATCGAATCCGATGTCCTGGGTGCGTTGACACTGGAAGCGTCTGTCAGTGCCCGTGCCCATATTGGCGGCACTGCACCGGAACGCGTCAAGGAAGCCATCGCCTATCTGAGAAAACGGCTTGAGTCCTGATAAAACCCTGACTGGCAGGAGGCATCTGTGTTCCATATCTTTCAGTCTGCGGGATGGCCTATCTGGCTGCTGTTGATTGTTTCCATCATTGGATTAGCATTGGTCATTGAACGTTTCCATGCGCTCCGCAAGAGCCGTATCCTGCCTGATGGGTTATTGGAACGCACCATCAGACAGTTCCGGGATGGCAAGATGGACGGACACCAGATTGACCGGCTTGCAGACAACTCCCCTCTGGGCATGGTTCTGGCAGCAGGCCTGCGTCATGCTGACCAGCCGAAAGAAGACATCAAGGAATCCATGGAAGAAGCTGGGCATACCGCCAGTTTACAGATGGAACGGTTCCTGACCACCTTGGGAACCATTGCTGCTCTTGCCCCACTGCTGGGGCTGTTCGGTACGGTTGTCGGCATGATTGAGATTTTCGGGGCACAGAACACCTCCGGCATGAATCCAACCCAACTGGCGCATGGCATTTCGGTTGCCCTGTACAACACCGGGTTTGGCCTGTTAATCGCCATGCCTGCGTTGGTCTGTTA
Organism: Oxalobacter sp.; assembly: GCA_963618105.1. Lineage (GTDB taxonomy): Bacteria > Pseudomonadota > Gammaproteobacteria > Burkholderiales > Burkholderiaceae_D > Oxalobacter. The sequence goes on from CAVERB010000081.1 coordinate 28,189, forward strand.
CCGCCATTTCAAGGCATTATCCAACAGCTTCCTCATCCAGATGGAAGCCCAGGCATCCAGACTGGTGGATGCCATCATTGCTGCACGCCGTCCAGAATAAGGCAAAGACCATGGATTTCCGACGGCATAAAATCAATGACACGCCAGAGATCAACCTGATTCCATTCATTGATGTCCTGCTGGTCATCCTGATTTTCCTGATGGTCAGTACCACTTTCAGCAAATATGCCGAACTGCAGATTTCCCTGCCGACCGCTGCCACTGACAATGCCGCCGAACACCATCAGAACCTGGATATCGCCATTGATGCAACCGGTCAGATCATGGTCAATGGCGAAGCCATCAGACAGATGCCGCCTGACAGATTTGCCAACTTCCTGCGTCAACGGGCTGACAAACTCGCCAACGGCAATCCAACTGTCGTCATCGCCGCAGATGGTAGCGCACGGCATCAGACCATCGTCAGTGTGCTTGAGGCAGTCCGGCTGGCAGGACTTGAAAGGCTGGCATTCGCCACGGTAAAGACTGGAAAGGATGACCGATGAGCGGAAAAGCCAGCCGCGAGCATTTCTGGATGAATGTCTGGATGGGGCGGGGGCTTCTTGCAGTACTGCTTTACCCATTGTCCCTGATTTTTCGGGGAATCACCGCTTTTCGACGGTTTGCCTACCAGAAAGGCCTATTCAGATCGACCAGAATGCCTGTGCCTGTCATTGTGGTCGGCAACATCTTTGTCGGCGGAACCGGCAAGACCCCGATGGTCATCTGGCTGACCCAAATCCTGCGTAAGGCAGGCTTCACCCCAGGTGTCATCTCCCGGGGCTATGGCACCACCAACAACCAGCCTCAGAAAGTTGATTTCCATTCCTCCTTGGCATCCGATGTTGGTGATGAACCCCTGCTGATTGCCATGCGGACCCAATGCCCACTGGTCGTCTGCCGCAAACGTGTCGCCGCTGCCCAATACCTGTTAGCAGAATATCCACAGGTTGACATTATCATCTCGGATGATGGGATGCAGCATTACGCACTGGCAAGGGATATTGAGATTATCCTCTTTGATGGTCGGGGAGCCGGCAACCAATGGATGCTGCCAGCAGGTCCCCTGCGTGAATCGCCATCCCGAAAAGGGGACTTCACCGTCATCAACGGCAACAATTACCCAGCACCGAACAACCCCATCCATACCGATAACATGTCCCTGATGCAGCTCAGGACAGATACCGCCGAACAGCTTGCCGACCGAAGCCAGACAATGATGCTATCTGATATCAAGGGAAAGATCACGGCTGCTGCGGGCATTGGCAATCCGGGGCGTTTTTTTGCTTCCCTGAAAGCGCAGCATCTCAGCTTTGAGGAAATGCCACTGCCTGACCATTATAGCTTTGCCGAAAATCCCTTCAGGAACACCCCCTCAGAAACCATCCTTATCACTGAGAAAGATGCGGTGAAATGCGCCCAGCGGCCTGAACTGCTGGCTGACAGACGCATCTGGGTGGTTCCCGCCATAGTCGAAATCGACAATAATGAGCTGGAAAAAAGGATTGTGGAGAAATGCAATGAATCCAAAACTGCTTGATATCCTCGTTTGCCCTATCTGCAAGGGACCGCTCCGGTATGACCGTGAAAACCAGGAATTGCTCTGCCGTCCAGACCGGCTGGCTTACCCGATCCGTGACGGGATTCCCATCCTTTGGGAAGATCAGGCGCGGAAAGTCGAGAAATTCCCTGACGAATCCTTTTAACCCTTGCTATAAACGGAACAGACCATGTCTTTTTATGTTGTCATCCCAGCACGGCTTGCATCCACCCGCCTGCCCAACAAACCGCTTGCCGATATTGGCGGTAAGCCGATGATTGTGCGTGTCGCAGAACAGGCCTCAAAATCAGGTGCAGACGACATCATTGTCGCCACCGATGACCAGTCCATTGTCAATGCCTGTGCCAAGCATCATGTCAAAGCCCTATTGACCCGCAAGGACCATGTCTCCGGCACTGACCGCATTGCTGAAGTCGCTTCCAAGATGGATTGGGCAGACAACGCCACTATCGTCAATGTCCAGGGAGATGAACCGCTCATCGACCCTACTCTGATTGCCGCCACATCATCATTGATTTCAGAGACCGTACCGATGTCCACTGCCGCCCACGCCCTGGAAGCCCCAGAAGACATTTTCAATCCAAACTATGTCAAGGTTGTCCTGGATAAAAACAATCGGGCACTCTATTTTTCCCGCGCAGCCATCCCCTGGTACCGGGATGGCTACGCCAAACCTGAGAAACAATTCCCTGCTGAACCCATCGCACTGCGTCATGTGGGACTGTATGCTTTTCGGAACGATTTTCTGAAAACATACTCCTCCCTGACGGTTTCCCCGATAGAGCAGTTGGAATCGCTGGAACAGCTGCGGGCCCTCTGGCATGGCTTTCCGATTGCTGTGCATGTCACTGACACCGTACCGGAAGCCGGGGTCGATACCCCCGCAGACCTTGAACGGATCCGACAGACTTATGCCAGACTTCAGCAGTCATAAACAGGGAGATACCAGCAACCTGCCACGCAGACCGTAAGCACAAGGCGGGTTTCTGGTAAAATGATTATTTTCAGCAGGTACGCTTGCCTGGGTGACGCATACGGCATCATCCATCTATAAGAACGTACCTTCATTTTCAATCATTTAAGGATTCTGGTTATGCGTCTCATCTTATTGGGTGCCCCTGGTGCTGGCAAAGGCACTCAGGCAACCTATCTCCGTGAACAGTTCAATATTCCCCAGATTTCCACCGGTGACATGCTCCGTGCCGCTGTCAAGGCAGGCACCCCGTTGGGGCTGGAAGCCAAGAAAGTCATGGAATCCGGCGGTCTGGTATCCGATGACCTCATCATCAATCTGGTCAAAGACCGCCTGAAACAGCCTGACTGCGCAAACGGCTATCTGTTCGATGGTTTCCCACGCACCCTTGCCCAGGCAGAAGCGATGAAAACCGCCGGTATCGGTGTCGATTTTGTTGTAGAAATTGATGTGCCTGACGACATCATCGTTTCCCGCATGGTCGGCCGCCGTGTCCATCCGGCATCTGGCAGGACCTACCATGTTGAGTACAATCCGCCCAAAGTCCCAGGTAAAGACGATGTGACCGGAGAAGACCTGATCACCCGTGATGACGACAAGGAAGAAACGGTGAAGAAACGCCTGGCTGTCTATCACGACCAGACTGAAATCCTGGTGGATTACTACAGCAAAGAAGCTGCCGCTGGGGGTAAAGGCGCACCGAAATACCGCAAGATTGCCGGTGTCGGTCCAATTGAAAAAATCCGTGCCGACCTGCTCGAAGCACTCAAATAATCCGCATCAGGCATCAATATGCGAAAAGCCGTCCATTCCAGGACGGCTTTTCTGCTTTCCTGAATGTCAAACAACGTTTTTGGAAACCTATTTACGCAGCACATCATTGATGCGAGTCTGCCAGATTTCACTTAACACATTTGCCACAATCAACTTTACATATTTTCCAATTTTCACTTTGCATATTTTCCAAGGAGCTGTCTGAAAGCGCCTGATTCAATGGATAACCAAGTGAAAAGCCATTCTGGAATGAACCATTTTGCCAATGACGGCAGATTGAAATGGACATAAGCGTCCTCAGCTTTGGGATGGTTATCTATGCCGTGCCTTATTCAGCACTCTGAGCATAACCTGCCAAAGGTCAACGATACTGGTCTGGACCTTTCTTGCCAGACATCGCAACCAACTGCTTGACCCAAACCTCAATCTGTTCCAACAAGAAACAGCGCTCTGGAAAATCCAACTGCTCAATCAATGATTGGATATTTTCAGCCAGTGCTGCTGAACTCAACGAAGCCGTTCCAAGCAACTGCCATAACGATACATTCAACTCATCAGAAATCCTGTCCAGCATCGGAATCCCAGGCAGAATAACACCCCGTTCCATACGGGAGAGCGATCCTGTATCAATGCCCAATTTCTCAGCGACATCTTCCTGAGTCCGCTTTGCCGTCTTCCGGGCGTTCGCAATGTTCCTTCCGATACGGACAGCTATGTCTTTTTCCATAAGCCAACATACCCTGCAAATGCAGACCATGTTGCATGACATAGCGAACCTTGATAACATCACTTTATGCCTTTTTGGGCATACAATGCCTATATTTATAGCTTGTCATGCCTCTCTTTATCATTGGATGTTTGAGGAGATTTCACGATGACACAATCTGAAACCAAAGAATGCCCGTTCTGTGCAGAAACCATCAAATACAAAGCTGTCTTCTGCCGTTTTTGCAATAAAGAACTCCCCCTTATCCAGGGAATGCGGACAGATGCCGAAAAGAAATTCCGTCAGGGTCTTGTTTATGAGTTCGGGCTGGATGTGCCCAAGAACAATGACTTGGCACTCCGTCTCTATCGAGAAGCAGCAGCCTATGGACATGAAGATGCACCCGCAGCTATCGCACGTGTTGAATCATCCAGATAACGGATAGGGGGCAAAAATGGATGATTTCGGTTGGTATTACAGAAATAAACACGAACAAAAAGGTCCCCTCTCAAAACAAGAAGTGCAGGAACTTGTAAAAAGAGGTATTGTCAAAAATGAAGATTTAATCTGGCATCAGAATTTTGATGACTGGATTTCTTTATCGGAAACAGAATTCAGAAGTTTTCTTCCTCCAGCTCCTCTTACCCGTTGGTATATTTTGAATAATGATAAAGAACTCGGACCATTTACAGAATCTCAATTTATAAATGTCATTACCAAAAACGATTGGGTAACTTCTGAAACTCTGGCTAGACGAGATTCAGATAATCTGTGGACACCTTTGTATAAATTTGATATTTGGGAAAAAAGAGAAAGTATATTAATACAACCAGTATTGAAAGAAAATACAGAACTCACCTCTCAAGATAAAAATGAAGAAACACAACCATGCCCTTACTGTGCCAATCTTATCAAAGCAAAGGCAATTTATTGCAGGTATTGTGAGCATTATTTGAATGAAGGAGAAACACAGAAAAAAAATATAGAAGAATCACCTGAAGCAAAGTCAACTGATTCAGATACGATTCCCTCCCAAGACAAACCTAAAAAGGAACCATCCATAGAAACATCTTCAACAACTCAGTCAACAGAAACACCTCAATCCAGCACAGAGTCTGCAGCGGAATCCATATTTTCTGACAACCCTATCGTTAGCTTTTATAGAAAAAATCAAAAAAATGTTTTGATTGGAGGCGGAATTTTATTTGCAATAGTCATTATTCTTCTTCTATTTTTCAACTTTTTCTCAGAAAAAAGCAAAATTCGCTCTAAAGTAGAGCATGCTGTTAATGAAAGCAGATTTGAAATTTCTGATATGCATGTAAACAACAACCATGCTTGTGTTGGAATCCGTTCAAAAGATGCTCCACACCTACCTCCAATTGCAATAGTTATGTTTAAGATTGATGGCGAATGGTATAAGTTACGAAAAATTGACATTAACGAAGATTATGAAAAATGTGTCAGAGTAATAAATATTATAAATCAAGAAACAAAAAAAATAATATCTTCCTATAAAAGTTAGTGACATAGTTTTAAAAATGATAATCTGACAACATTTAATGGTTGTATAAGAATAATTAATCGCATGAAACAATAA
>CAVERB010000081.1:33851-35130 GCA_963618105.1 Oxalobacter sp.
AATAACTTAATAAGCGACAAATTATGATTAAATCTAAAGTTTTAGCGAGGTAAAAATGGGATTCTTCTTATTTTGTTTAATCATTTGGATTATTTGTGGATTTATCGGAATGAAACTGGGTGAAGAAAGATCTATTGGCAAAGGTGGAGGGGCATTATTAGGTTTTTTTCTTGGTATTTTTGGTGTATTGATTCTAATATGTATGCAAAAGAGTCAGCCTGATAATAAAACCTCTTATTCGGTCAACCCTTCTTTGCAACCTCAGCCAATACCAATGACACCTCCAAAAACAGAAGCACCAACACAAGCATTTTTCGCTGAAGATTCTATCAAAGAATGTCCTTACTGTTTTGAATCAATCAAAAAACAAGCAAGGTATTGTGAACACTGTAAAAAAGACATCAGTTATGTTCCTGATAATACACCCATCTTTCCTGCTCCTGAAGATTTGGTCATTGAAACAAAAACTTCATCATGAGTATACCCACTTGAGGCAATATGATGTCAGATAGCAATGTTAAAGAATGCCCTTACTGCCAAGAAACCATCAAGGCAAAAGCGGTTTTCTGCCGTTTTTGCCGTCATGATTTGACAGCACCGTTACCCGATTGGGTAAAACGACAACAAAGGGAACGGGCACAGAAACAGACTGGAAACATCACTCCGCCTACTGGATACCATCACCCCAACAATCAACCTGTATTGAACTCAGCCATTCCATGGTTCAAAAACAAAACCAATATTGCTTGGCTGATTGGTGGTGGCATTGCGTTGCTTATCATTGTTGGTATGCTTTCCACCTGTACCATTCATGACCGTTTTTATTATCCACGCACGTACTCTTCACCTGCTGCATCGGCTCCTGCTGGATCTACACTGGCTGCATCAGCCTCTGCTCCCGCCCCAGCTATATCAGCAGCATCTGCTTCAGCAGAGCCTGATGCAGCCCATCAATCAAATGCATCCTTAGAAAATACTGAATCATCAAGTGGGATTAACGGTGATGTAAAAGAAATTCAAAAAGAAAAATCTGCACGATATGGAACCGGTACATTTGATTCATTAACAATTCAATTTAAGAATGGAAAAATTCTGAATGTTTCAAATTGTTTTAAAAAAGTCTATATAGAAAACAAAGATGGAACAAAAGGAGGCATATGTTTAAGTGACAAATATAATGCAAAATATCTTGTTATAAAGCATCGAAACCGACAAACTCTTGTTGGGATAAACTGTAATTATTGGGATGGATGGACATGTTATGCGGACAACAATAAAG
>CAVERB010000082.1:0-17621 GCA_963618105.1 Oxalobacter sp.
AGCAGTCTATCCATCGCCGGCTGATTGAGACGACACTGCGCTATGCGCATAATCTCAACGCTGTCCTAAACCCTTGCCCGCAGTTGGTGATGAAGCTGATCGGCAGGTCGGATTATTCGGGTCTGATGAGTGGGCATTCCTCGATGATGGGGTAGAGTAGAAATGCGAAACTACAGATTCCAAAATGGGTTAATGGAATTCTAATGGAAAGACTTCTTTTGATTGGATGTTCGGCAGTTCCTGTTTCTGATATCCATCAATCCTTCAAACATCCAATAGGAATTACGAAAACGCCGTCTGGCCGCATATATCCATATTTTGTACCAGTGATGACAATCTTCAGGTCCGGCAGACGAAGCGGTACCTGAACCTCATTCTTGTTGTATTCCTTGATGAGTCCTTCTATCCTGCAAAGGTGGTTTGCCGCTTCATCAACTTCCGATTGTCCCAGCTTGATTTCTATCAGCGCATACCTTCCGTCTTCCAAATGGAGCACGGCATCCGCTTCAAGGTTGAACCTGTCGTGGTAATAGGATAGCCGCCCCTTGTTCGCGGATGAATAGACCTTTAGGTCCCGCAAACACAGGCATTCGAACAGGAAGCCCAGCGTTTTGTAATCCTTTGAAAAGTAATCCGGTGAAACATTCAATGCCGCTGCAGCAATGGATGGATCAATGAAATTGCGCTTCTTGGATGACCGGATGGATGTTTTGAAGCGTATCACCGGATTCCATGCATCAACATCCTCAACAATCATCAATTTTTCCAACCCAGTCACATAGTCAAAATAGGTCTGTCTGGACAGTTCACAGGTTGCCGTGACATCTGCAAGGATTGTGTTTGCACCGGCGAGTGTGCACAGGTTCCTTGAATAGGATTTCAATATCGTACTGGTCCAGACTGGATTCCTTCTAACATTATCAACCCTCGAAATATCAACCTCGCAAGTCTGGCTGAATAAATCCTTGGCAACCGCCAGTTGTGCCCTTTCCGTTTTTCCCCTGAGACTGCCTGGCCAACCACCACGGCATATCGCAAACTTGATGCCATCGACCGTCAGATCAGAGCTGCAGCCTTCAAAGGATGCCGGGGCATCGAAGAGCTTCGAAAGGGAAACTGTACCGTTGGATTCACCACTCTCAAAAAGGCTCATCGGATACATTTTCATACGGGAAATCCTTAATGTCCCGGTATGCGGTGTATCGACTGTTACAGCACTGGAACCTGTCAGGATGTATTGCCCAACCTCACCGGTGTCATCAACATCTTTCCTGATAGCCCCCCATATCTTGGGGGCATCCTGCCATTCATCGAACAGTATGGGCTTCTCACCTTTAAGCAGCTCGGACGGTTTTGTATTTGCAATCAGTAACAGGTTCTCGCGTTGGTCTTCATCCTGAAATTCCACAAAGCTTCTGGCAAACTGTTTCCCGGTCGTTGTCTTCCCGCAACCCTTGGGACCAAGAATCAATGCAGCACCAAACGCCTCCATTTTCAAAGCGAGTTCTTCATCTGCAATCCTTTTTAAATAACGCATTTGATTACCTTGTTTCCTTTGGTAGTTCCAGTTGCACTATAACGCATTTTTGACACATTTGGAGTATTTTACTTGACACATTTGGAGTATTAAATTTGACTGAATTGTAATTCATCATTGGTGTTTCGTTTTCCGGTCTGCACGCCTTGACATCTCATAACGCCGGTTCCAAGCAGTATCGCCGAGAGCTTCCACCGGAAGATGAAACTGATACAGTGGCTGGCTTATGGCTTCAGGAACTTTGAAAATTACAGGTTGAGGGTCAGGGCTTTATGCGGGTAATATAGGAAAAAAGGATTATTATTAACTACTGGAATTGGTCCCTTGCCCCCTTGTTTGGCGTAGACCCACCCTTGTTACCCTCTCCGTTATGCGTCTTGCACACCATCTGAAATAGGTTGATAAAAATAGGTATAAAAAAAAAGAGAGATGAAAACCATCTACCCAAAAATCTACTCAAAATCTGTGGATTGTGTAATACTGGAAAAAACTGTAAAAAACAGTTTTAGACGGTAAGTCTATGATTTTTATAGAAAATTAGACTAGAATGGACTTTGTTGAACGGTAAAAAACAGGGAATTGGAGGCAGGAAACGGAATCGAACCGATGTCTACGGCTTTGCAGGCCGCTGCATAACCACTTTGCTATCCTGCCACAGGATGCTTGAAGACTGGACAATATGAAAAACTGGAGCGGGAAAAGGGTCTCGAACCCTCGACCTCAACCTTGGCAAGGTTGCGCTCTACCAACTGAGCTACTCCCGCGCTAGAGAAATGGATTATATACCGCCTGATGTTTGTGTCAAGCCTTTTCCATAATTATTTCGCCCGCATCATCTGCCATGCGCTATAGAGGTAAGACAGCATGGAAACAATAGTCATGGCGGCTGCCAGCCAGATAAGCCAGGTGCCAATTGTCACTAAATCCAGCCCCAACCATGGATGGTAGTAAAGCAGCATTGGAATGGCAATCATCTGGACAATGGTTTTAACCTTGCCCAGTGAATTGACAGCAACAGACTTGGCGGCACCGAGTTTCGCCATCCATTCCCGTAAGGCGGAAATGGTGATTTCCCGTCCGATGATAATAAATGCAATGATGGCATCAACCCGATCGAACTGAACCAGTACAATCAGGGCACCAGATACAATGAGTTTATCAGCCACCGGATCAAGGAAAGCCCCGAAAGCGGTGGTCTGGTTCCATTTGCGTGCCAACCATCCATCAATCCCATCAGTGACTGCCGCTGCGATGAAAATCCATCCTGCAAAATAGGAACGCCTTTCCAGCGGCAACCATGTGTCTGGCAGATAGAACATCAGAACCATCAATGGAATAAGAGCAACTCTCATCCACGTCAGGAAGATAGGAAGATTGAATGGTATTGACCGATGTTTACGGCTCTCACTCATCGCTTGCATACTCAATAGCTCTATGTCTGCTTCTTGGCGTTATTCTAACACTCCACCTATTGGAATGATGCAGATAATTTCTGTCATTCCGGCTATTTCAGTGCAACTGCTGATAGATTTGCCGGGCAAGTCCGAGGGAGATGCCATCAACAGTGGCAAGGTTTTCAACAGAAGCATCGGCAATACCCCGAATACTGCCAAAACGTGCCAGCAGTTTCTGCCGCCTTTTAGGACCAATGCCTTCGATTTCCTCAAGTCTGGATGTCCGCCGTTTTTTGTCCCTTTTCGCCCGCATTCCGGTAATGGCAAAACGGTGTGCCTCATCCCTGATTTGGGCAATCAGCATCAGAACGCCGGAATCCTTGCCAAGTTCCTGGGAAGCACGTCCATCAGCATAAATCAGGGTTTCTAGCCCAACCTTGCGACCTTCGCCCTTGGCAACCCCAACGATTCTGCCAAGGTCATGTCCCAGACTGGAAAATACGTCAACAGCCATGGCGACTTGTCCAGCGCCTCCATCCACCAGCACAATATCCGGCATCAGGTCTTCCTGCCCAACCAGCTTTTCATAACGGCGGGTCAACACCTGTTTCATCGCGCCATAATCGTCACTAGGCGCAACATCCACGATGTTGTAACGGCGGTATTCATTGTGCTGCATGGCGCCATGATGGAACACGACACAGGATGCCTGGGTTGCCTCGCCTTGGGTATGGCTGATGTCAAACGCCTCAATCCGCAAGGCATCCAGATCCTCAATGTCTGGCTTCATCATCGCTGCCAGTTCTTTCAGGCGAGTTTGTTGGGTATCTTGGCGCTGCAGCATTCGTTCAAGCGCGATATCTGCATTTTTTCCAGCTAGTTCCAGCCAGATACGACGTTGTCCCTGGGGCTGAAAGACAAAATGCACCCGATGTCCTGCTTCAGCAGAAAGCGCCTCAACCAGTGCGGGGTCATCGAATAAGACATTACAGACGATAACCGCAGGAATATTGCCCCCCATATAATGCTGTGACAGAAATGCTTTCAGGATTTGGGCTTCGTGGGGATCATCCTGTTCTAGATCAGTTGTTTTTCCATGACTGGTTGGGTTTTCCTGGTCTTCCTGATAGTCAAATGCCGTTGCCAGATTGCCCGGAAAGACCGCCCTGTCGCCAAGATGTCTGCCACCACGAACCATTGCCAGGTTGACGCATGCCTGACCTGCTTTCATGACGACAGCAATAATATCAACATCTGTATCATTGCCGGCTTCCATGCTCTGCTGTTCCAGTACCTTGGAGAGTGCCATGATACGGTTCCGGACAGAGGCCGCAGCCTCAAATTCCAGCTGTTCTGCATGTGTCATCATCTTTTCCTGCAGTCCATCCAGCACAGCACTGTGCTCACCACGCAAGAAACACACAGCATCATGCACATCCTGCTGATAGGCCTCCTGGCTGATAGCACCGACACAAGGTCCACTGCACCGGTCTATCTGGCACAACAGGCAGGCGCGTGTCCGGTTATGAAAAACGCTGTCCTCACAAGTTCGCAGACGAAAGACTTTCTGTAAGACCTGGATTGTTTCCCGGACAGCGTAGGCATTGGGAAAAGGACCAAAATACTGGTTCTTTCGGTCAATTGCCCCTCGGTAATAGACAATGCGGGGAATGGTTTCTCCAGTGATTTTCAGGTAAGGATATGTCTTGTCATCTCTGAAAATGATGTTGTACCGGGGATGCAGTGTCTTGATGAGGTTGCTTTCAAGCAGCAACGCCTCCATTTCGGAACGGGTCACTGTCGTTTCCAACCGCGCGATACGACTGACCATCAGGGCAATCCGCGGAGAAGATGCTGTCCTGAGAAAATAGAAAGAAACCCGACGGACAAGATCGCGTGCCTTTCCGACATAAAGCAGTCTGTCTTGCTGGTCGAAGAAACGGTAAACACCTGGCAGATGCGGCAATTGACGCACCATTTCCAGCAGCGCCTGCCGCTCTGTGTCAGGCATATCTACCCCTGCAGTCCCCGATGGAACTGCCTGCGATGCTTCCGCCATAAGTCTGTCTTATCTTGTGGGCGTAATGGCTTCAACCAATGCTTTGGCACGCTGATAGCGGGGTTCCGCCTGCAGGGTATCCCAGTCTATTGCAGGCTGTTTGGGAACCAGCCTGTCCATCCGGCGGCGCAATGCGCGCATCTCTTCATCGGAACGAAGCGGCAAGCCACCCAGCAGTTCATCGGCACTGGCAGGAGCATTGCAGACCAAGACCATATCACAGCCCGCATCAAAGGCGGCATTGGCACGGTCAATGATGCCACCAGCCACACCGGCACCTTCCATGCTCAGGTCATCACTGAAAATCACCCCATCGAATCCAAGGTCATTGCGCAGGATGGACAGCCATTTCTTGGAAAAGCCTGCTGGCTGACTGTCCACTTTCGGATAAATCACATGGGCAGGCATCACTCCGGCAAGGGTCATATCCAATGCACGATAAGGTGAGGCATCTTCTGCAAGGATGACATCAAGTTCCCGATCATCCACCGGAATCTCGGTATGGGAATCTCCGGTTGCATAACCATGTCCCGGAAAATGTTTGCCGCAGTTCGCCATACCCGCCATGAACAGACCAAAATGCAGGTTTTGCGCCAGCACTGTCACAGTATTAGGGTCACGGCTGAAGGAACGGTTGCCGATGACGGCGGAAACGCCATAATCCAGATCCAGTACTGGTGTGAAAGAGAAATCAACCCCGCTGGCACGCAGTTCGGCAGCAAGCACATAGCCCACTGCTACAGCCGCACGAACAGCCGACCGCGGATCGTTTTCATACATCTCTCCCAATATCCGCATCGCTGGCAGGCGGGTAAAACCATCATAACGAAAACGCTGGACACGCCCGCCCTCATGGTCAACGGCAATCAATACATCAGGACGTTCACGCTTGATCTCTGCCGTCAGTGCCATCAACTGTTCCCGGCTCTGATAATTGCGGGCAAAAAGGATGACACCACCCGTTAGCGGATGCCGGATACGCCGGAAGTCCTCATCCTGCAAACGCAAGCCAATCACATCCAGCATGACTGGACCATAAGTGTCCCGCTTGCCCCCCAATAACATGCCTTTACCCGTTGCCATAGTCTTCTCCTGTCAACCAGAAAAATGCGTTAGGCTTACCGCCTTGAATTTCAATCGGCTGTTTTCAATATCATGCCTGTGTTCCAGAGGACTGGTCAACCTTTTCAATGATGACAAATGCCATTGCAAAATCTGATTCATCTGTCATTGAAACTTGCGCTTTCAGCCCACGCTCCGCCATATAACCTTTCATGGCTTTCCGGCAGAAAGGTTCAGGCTTGCCGCTTTTTGCATTGAGGAACTGCACTGACAGCCATGTCATTGGTCCGCGCATTCCCAATCCGATGGCTTTGGAAAACGCTTCCTTGGCAGCATAACGGGTTGCCAGATAACGTAAACCGCGGAGTGGAACCCGTTTGCGCCGGTCTTTGAACCGTACCATTTCATCAGGCCCCAGAATCCGCTCTGCGAAGCGGTCCCCCCATTTATCCAACGCTTTCTGCAAGCGGGTAATGGAAACCATATCGGTGCCGATCCCGTAAATCATCGTGCATCCCAAGGTTTTCCTGACTGCTGACCTGCTGGACGGCGTGCACTGACTATTAAAGCTTTCATTTCCCTGATGGCGTTCTGCCAGCCGGTAAACACCGCCTGAGCGACAATCGCATGACCGATATTCAATTCAGCGATCCCTTCAATTCTGGCGATAGGCACGACATTCCCATAATGCAGCCCATGACCAGCATTCACTTTCAGTCCCTGTCTGATTCCCTCTACAACACCCTCAACAATACGCTGGTGTTCAGCAGCAGCCACTTTCTCATCCACAGCATTGGCATAACGTCCTGTATGTAGCTCAATGACGGGTGCGCCTGCCTCACGGGCTGCCGTAATCTGGTCTTTTTCCGGATCAATGAACAAACTGACACGGATACCGGCATCCTTGAGCCGACCGACTGCGGTTTTCACCGTATTGAAATAACGGATAACATCCAACCCGCCTTCCGTTGTCAGTTCCTCGCGGCGTTCAGGAACCAGGCAGACATCCTGCGGTCTGATTTCACAAGCGAAGTCAATCATTTCAGATGTCACCGCCAATTCCAGGTTCATGCGTGTCACCAGCAATGGCCGGATGGCACGGACATCATCATCTTTCATATGGCGGCGGTCTTCACGCAGATGCAGGGTAATCGCATCCGCCCCTGCTTCTTCTGCCATCAATGCCGCCTTGATGGGATCCGGATAAGCTGTGCCCCGTACATTGCGCAATGTTGCGATATGGTCAATATTGACCCCCAGTTCAATGCCCTGCCCGGCAGGTTCCCAAAAACTCATCGTCTTTTCCCTAACAATCAATTGTCATTCCAGTCCATGCCTTTTTACAGTGCTTTCAGATCCATCAGGATTTTCCGCGTTTGCAATGGTACCCCATTGAGATGATGGGCCAGCAGGTAACGCATCAGCAGTTTACTCTGCTGCTGGGTCACGGCATCGGTATAGTCGCCCTGGACCATGTCCAACAACGTCTTGCCTGAAACTTGCGGCGCTTCATCCAGTTCAGTTACTGGTCTTGGACCACTCTCAGGATCCACCACATAAACCCTGTCTGGCTGGATCGGTTCCCTGTTCTGAACATCCACCGAAAGGTCAGCCGCCACACCGGTTTCTTTCAGCAATGCCAATTCAAACATCCGCAGGGCAGACTGGGCAGCATCCATTGTTGACAAACGGGTAAGGGCGATCACATATTCTTCATAAAGCCCCTGATGCGGATCTTCCCTTGCCAGCAGCTTCATCAGCAGTTCATTGAGATAGAATCCATAGAGCAATGCCGCATTTTCCAATGGCTGCATACCGCCGACCCATTCTGCTGCTGTCAGCGTCTTCATTTCAGATTTGCCTGTCCAACTGATCTCAAGCGGCTGGAAAGTCTGGAGTACGTTCCGCAGCTGTGATCCTGGGCGGCGAACACCTTTCGCCAACAGAACCACCCTGCCATGATCGCGGGTGAAGACTTCCATCACCAAGCTGCTCTCGCTGTAGGGACGGCTATGCAGAACAAACCCTGGCTGATGGTAGATACGAAATCCAGAAGACCGTCCCGATACCATTGCCCGACCCGAAGAAGGTTGACTGGTTATGGTTTCAGTCACTGGTTGTATCCTGTTTTCCGCGTCCCCGTAATCAGTCATACCCATAGGCACGGAGTCCTGCTTCATTATCTGCCCAACCTGATTTGACCTTGACCCATATTTCCAGATAAACAGGCACCCCAAACAGTTTTTCCATATCCCGACGGGCTTCTGTCGAAATCTGACGCAGTTTCTCACCCTTGTGACCGATCATCATCGCTTTCTGGGCATCTCGCTCGACCAATACAGCAGCAAACACCCGTACAATCTTTTCTTTGCGCTCAAACTGCTCAATCACCACTGTGCTGGTATAAGGCAATTCATCACCGGTATAACGAAAAATCTTTTCGCGGACAATCTCAGATGCCATGAAACGTTCACTTCTGTCCGTGACATCATCCGGTGAGAAAACTGGCGGATTTTCCGGCAGAAGCCTGCGAATTTCCTTTTCCAGATGGTCAAGCTGGAACCGCTGGCGGGCAGAAACCGGTACGATGGCGGCAAACGCCCGTTCCGACAGCATCTGTTCGGCAAAAGGCATCAGTTCCGCCTTCTCCTTGACCTTGTCGGTCTTGTTGATAACCAGGATGGTCGGTACATTTTTCGGAATCAGATCCAGAACCTGCTTGTCAGCAGGACCAAAAATATCCTGGTCCACAATAAACAGAATGACGTCCGCTGATGCCAAGGTATCCTTGACCGTCCTGTTCAGATTGCGGTTCAGCGGATTGCTGTAACGGGTCTGAAAACCTGGAGTATCAATATAAATGAACTGAGACTCATCATCGGTCTGGATACCCAGGATACGGTGCCGAGTAGTCTGCGCCTTGTGGGAAGTGATGCTGATCTTTGCTCCGATCAATTCATTCATGATGGTGGACTTGCCGACATTCGGACGTCCGACAATGGCAACATAGCCACAACGGAAAGGCACCTTTTGCGCTTCTGTCATCATCTCCTCCGTTCGTCAATCCTCAACCGTCTTTTTCTTTTTCATACCATTGCCGGTATGCGCTTTCTTATGTCCATCCATCTTGTGCTGCCCTGTCGATGATGCAGCAAGGCTGGCAAGCGCTTTCCCCGCTGCCTCCTGCTCTGCTGCCCGACGGCTGGCTGCCGTACCTGAAGTGTGGAGATTGAATTTCTTGACATAACAGTCCACATCAAATTCCTGCTGATGGGCTGCCCCACGCACTGCAACGACTGTATATTCCGGCAATGCAATATGCCTGCCCTGCAGGTATTCCTGCAGCTGGGTTTTCGCATCCTTCCCATCCTTGTCCGGATCAACATGTGCCAATGATGCGGAAAACAGCCTGCCAATCACCTGCTGAACGACCTGAAAATCATTGGCGTCCATGAAAACCGCCCCAAAGACCGATTCAACGGCATCAGCCAGGATTGATGGCCGATGGGAACCGCCGCTCCTAATCTCGCCTTCCCCCATCCGCAGGTAATCAGAAAACCCCAACCGAAGCGCAACCTCATGCAATGCCTCCTGACAGACAAGACTTGCCCGCACACGGGACATCACACCTTCATCAATAGACGGAAAACGATGGTACAGCTCCAGTGCCATCGCACAGTTCAGCAGCGAATCACCAACGAACTCAAGACGCTCATTGTGATGTGCGCCAAAACTGCGGTGCGTCAGTGCCATCCGCAGTAGCTGCCTGTCTCTAAACCGGTATCCTAACCGTTCTTCCAGTACTTTCAGATCAACATTCATCGCCGCCACCTATTCAATGCTCCCGAAATGAGAAATATGGCTCGGATTCAGCCAAATGAAAAAGGCCTTGCCGACGATGTAATCGTCTTTCACAAACCCCCAGAAACGGCTGTCCAGACTGTTGTCACGGTTGTCTCCCATCATGAAATACTGTCCTTTCGGCACCTTGCAGGTGAACCCTTCCGCTGTATAGAGACAGTTCTTGCGGTCAGGAAAATTGTCAGGATGCGATACCCATGGCGGTGCTTTTTCATGTACCCAAATCAGATGTTCACGGTCTGTTGCGGCCTGTTTTTCTTTGTACTGATGAAAGTAGCTCATGGTTTCATCATCAAGCACACGACCTTCCGGCTGGTATTCCGACTCAACGCCATTCACAGTCAGACGTTTGCCGCGATATTCCACCACATCACCGCCAACACCGATGACCCGTTTGATATAGTCAATGGAAGTGTTCTTCGGAAACTTGAACACAACCACATCCCCCCGTTCAGGTCCCGAGAAACTGACAAACTTGCCATTGCCCACCGGATACCGCAGCCCATAGCTGTATTTATTGACCAGGATAAAATCACCGACCTTCAGGGTTGGCTCCATCGAACTGGACGGGATACGGAAAGGCTCCCACAGAAATGCACGGATAAAAAACACTGCTGCAATGACCGGAAAATAAGAACCCGTATATTCCACCCATTTCGGACGCTGGAGAATTTTCTTCTCAATTTCATCCCGTTCAGAAAGGTCCAGCTGAACTCCTTCTGCCTTCACTTTTTTGACACGCAGGTCAAATGCTTTCAAGGTCGCATCCGCCTCCGCCCTGCGCCTTTTTGCCAGAATAAAACGGTCATAGCACCAGATGGCACCAGAAACGATGAGCAGGACCAACAAAATCAGTGAGAAATTTGAAAAAATAAACTGCATAGTTATTTATCATCCACCTGTAAAATCGCCAGGAAAGCCTCCTGCGGCACCTCGACAGAACCCACCTGTTTCATACGCTTCTTCCCTGCTTTCTGTTTTTCCAGCAGTTTACGCTTACGAGTGATATCACCACCATAACACTTCGCCAGCACGTTCTTGCGAAGTGCTTTCACATTCTCTCTTGAAATAATCGTGGAACCAATCGCCGCCTGAATCGCCACATCAAACATCTGCCGGGGAATCAGCTGCCGCATCTTGGTTGCCAATGCCCGTCCCCGCATCTGCGCATTGGCACGATGCACGATAATCGCCAGTGCATCCACCTTTTCACCGTTGATCAACATATCCACCTTGACCACATCGGACGGACGGTATTCCTTGAACTCATATTCCATTGAGGCATAACCCCTCGAAATGGATTTCATGCGGTCGAAGAAATCAAGCACAATCTCTGCCATCGGCAGGTCATAGGTCAGTCTGACCTGTCGTCCGTGGTAATGCATATCCACCTGCACACCTCGTTTCTGGTTGCACAGGGTCATCACAGGACCGACATAATCCTGCGGCAGGTACAGATTCACCGTGACAATCGGTTCACGGATCTCGGCAATCTTCGAAGGATCCGGCATCTTGGACGGATTGTCTACCCGCAGTACCTCACCATTGCGCAGCTCGACCTCATAGACAACCGTCGGTGCTGTCGTGATAAGGTCCATGCCAAATTCACGTTCCAGGCGTTCCTGCACAATCTCCATATGCAGCAGACCGAGAAAACCACAACGGAAACCGAATCCCAATGCCTGGGAGACTTCAGGCTCATACTGCAAGGCCGCATCATTCAGTTTCAGTTTCTCCAGCGAATCTCGCAATGCATCGTACTGGTTTGCCTCGACCGGAAACAGCCCGGCAAACACCTGTGACTGGATTTCCCGAAACCCCGGCAATGGCTCTGCCGCTGGATTGGCAGCCAATGTCACCGTATCGCCGACACGGGCGGACTTCAGTTCCTTGATGCCTGCAATGATGAAACCGACCTGACCAGCGGAAAGTGCCGGCAAGGATTTGGAACGGGGTGTGAAAATGCCGCAGTCTTCCACCAGATATTCCGCATCGGTCGCCATCAGGCGGATCCTGTCTTTCTGCCGGACCACACCGTTCTTGATACGGACAAGCATCACCACGCCAACATAATTGTCAAACCAGGAATCAATAATTAACCCCTGCAACGGCGCATCCGGATCGCCCTCTGGTGGCGGTACTTTCTCAACCACCATTTCCAGGATGTCCTCAACGCCCATGCCGGTCTTGGCAGAACACAGCACGGCATCAGCTACTTCTATACCGATGACATCCTCAATTTCTTCGCGGGCATTGTCAGGATCTGCGGAAGGCAGGTCAATCTTGTTCAGGACTGGCAATACCTCAACATTCAGGTCAAGCGCTGTATAACAGTTTGCCACTGTCTGTGCCTCAACGCCCTGGGAAGCATCCACAACCAGCAACGCCCCCTCGCAGGCAGACAATGAACGGCTGACTTCATAGCTGAAGTCAACGTGTCCTGGCGTATCAATCAAATTCAGCAAATAGGTCTGTCCGTCTCTCGCCTTGTAGTTCAAGGTTGCTGTCTGCGCCTTGATGGTAATACCCCGTTCTTTTTCCAGGTCCATCGTATCCAATACCTGCGCTTCCATCTCACGTTCTGACAAACCGCCGCACATCTGGATGATTCGGTCAGCCAACGTCGATTTGCCATGATCGATATGGGCGATGATGGAAAAATTACGGATATTTTTCATGTACACAGACTTCAAAACCTTAAAAACTGTTACCAGGACAGCTGTCAATCAGGTGTTACCCAGACAATCTGCCATAAGATACTATTTTATCGGATTTGGAAAGAAAAATAGTCAGGCTATCATAGAATCTGCCCGATTTCATCCATTGGAACACCCCTTTTCCGCAAAACAGGCAAAATTGACAGGAAAAGCCTGCCGCTGCCATCCACAATCTCAGCAATGACCGTTAAAAATTCCCCATGATTCCATTAAAATGTCTGCCATCCAGCGCAGCTGTCAAGTATGCGTATTTCTCACATCAACCATATGAGGAAAAACATGAAGATTCTTGTCACCGGTGGCTGTGGCAACATGGGACCACACATCATCCGTAAACTGTCTGAACTGGGACATTCTGTCCGTACCATTGACCTGGACAAAGAAGGTCTCAAACAGTTTGAAAACACACCTGTCGAAACTGTCTGCGGCAACCTGAATAACCGCGAACTGGTCTGGTCTGCCATCAAGGGTGTTGATGCCATCATCCATCTAGCATGGAGTTTCTCGGCTTCTTTCGCGGAACTGATGGATATCGACATCAAGGGTTATCTGAACCTGTTGGACGCTGCCGTTGCATGCAACGTGAAACACGTCATCAACACGACTACAGCCGTCTCTTATGGCAAACCCCTGTCAAAACCGGTGAACGAAGACCAAGCACATCAGGTTGCCCTGTCCCGTGGTCCTGCCTATGCCCTGGCAAAACTGACAACTGAAGAACTCAGCCGCATCTATGCCCGTGAACACGGATTGCAAGTCAACTCAATGATGGTCTGGTATGCGTTCGGGGATGTCATCGGGGGACGCAACCTGCGTGCGATGATCAAGGATGCTATTGTAAAAGGCGAAATCACCATCCCGGCAGGCAGTGGCGGCAGTTTCATTCAACTAGACGATTACGTCACCCAGGCGCTGACCATCATGAACAGCGACATCAAGGGCGAACTATTCAACGCCGTCACGGTTTACCTGACCTGGGAAGATGTTGCCCAGATCATTGTCAACCGTTACGCACCAAATGCCAAAGTTAATGCCATCCCGCTAGAACAATGGACAGGCAGTGTCTTTTTAACCGATGATTGGCCGCTTTCCACCGAAAAATCTGAAAAAATGCTGGGTTTCAAATCTGCCATGACCCGTGAAGAAGCAATGGAAAGCCTTGGCAAAGCACTGGACGCGTCTGCCGCCCGTGTCAGACGCGAATTAGCCAAAGCGTAAGCCCTGCCGGCTTTCTGCTTTTATCGCCACTGGAATGCGCTATGCAGAAGCATTCCAGGGAAAGCATGATAATATGGATAATTTTTTGCTCTGGCTACTTGCAGCACAGGGCTTTCTCGAAAAAACGGTATTAACGGTATTGTCTTTACACTGCATTTAAGGAACCAAAATGGAATTTGACCTTTCCATGACCATGATCAACGCCCTGCTTGCCCGCATCCAGGCGGGATCAACACTGGCAGAGCGCCTGTCCACCTATTCTTTCACGAATGGCCGCATCCTGGTTCCTGACAATCTGTTTGATACAGAAGAACTGAACATCCTTGAACAGATTGCCATTGAAGCAGAAGACAGAGCATTGCAGTTCCAGATCATTGCCGCCCGCCGGATCCATTTCGATAAATGGCGTTTCCCGGCAACCGACCTAGAATCGCTGATTCCACGCCTGGAAACGTATTTTGCCGATGGCGCCATTGATGGCTGGGTTTACCGCCGCAATCGTGATGGCGTGATGCTGCCATGGCTGATTGAAAGCATTACTTACCGTCACCGTCAGGAAGGCGTCCCTGGTGGTCTGCCCTATGTCAGCGTTCAACTGCTCGCCAATACCCAGGCAGCAGCATCGCCCATCGGCAAGGCGCAGCCTAACCAATGGCGCACCGGCATGACAAACGCCATCATTTTCTATGAACGCGAAATGGGCAAACTGTCGATCCCTGAAATGATGGCGCGAAAAGGATTCTTCAAGGAAAGCCCCGAGTTTAAAGAAGACTATGAAAAGCAGGTTTTGCTTTTCAAACGGTTCCAGTCCCAATACGGCAAACAATTCCGTGCAACCAACTCCGCTTTCCTGATTAAACGAGGCGACAGTTCTGTCTTCACCACCAGCGAGTTTTTCCGGCTGCCGCCTGGCGGCATGTTCAAATGTGTGAACGATGAAGAAGAAATTGAACGCCGCATTGAAACCCATTCCACCAACAATGATGCCTGTATCCCTGGCACCGAGGGACTGATACCAATCCACTGTTACCTGCATATGTTCCACCTTGACCTGCATAAAAACTGCTGGGTCCATGTGCAGAACCTGCAGGAATACGTTTACCGTCCTGAAATCCAGAGCAAACTGATCCTGCCTGCTGAACATAGGCGGCTGATTGACATCCTCACCTCCCATATGGATGTCTTGATGGATGACATCATCGAAGGCAAGTCCGGCGGCACAACCATCCTGTGTATGGGTGCACCGGGGCTTGGCAAGACGCTGACTGCCGAAGTGTATTCCGAAGTAGTCGGCAAACCGCTTTACCGCGTGCATTCCGGGCAGTTGGGCACAACCGCCCAGACAGTTGAGGCAGCACTGGCAGACATTCTGAAACGTGCGTCCCGCTGGGATTCCATCCTACTGCTTGACGAAGCGGACCTGTACATTCGCAAACGGGACAATAACCTGGAGCACAACGCGATTGTGGCGGAATTCTTGCGAACGCTGGAATATTTCAATGGGCTGCTGTTCCTGACCACAAACCGAGAAGATGATGTTGATGATGCCATCATCTCCCGGTGCATTGCCGTCATCCGTTATGAGACACCCTCCCGTGATGCCGCCATCCGGTTGTGGCACTCCCTGGCAGACCAGTTCAATGTTGAACTGTCTGACGAACTGGTTTACAAGCTGGTCCGAGACTTCCCGAATTCCAGCGGACGTGACATCAAGGAACTGCTGAAACTGACGAGCCGCCTGTGCCGAAGCACCGGTTCTCCAATCACGCTGGAAGCATTCCATGAATGCGCCATCTTCAGAGGACGGTAACGCATTGCATCAGAAAAACCCAGAGCCTTTTCCAATAACCAAACGAGTGAGACTGACCATGTCCGACACAAAAAATCCTGAACAAAACGCACTGGACGCTTTCCTGAACGGTCCAGACGAAGCGCCTGCCGAAGCCATCTCTGATTCTGATTTTGATGCGCTGGACAACTTCCTGCTGGCAAACACCCAGATGGATATCGAAGTGCTTGACGGATTCCTCTGCGCACTCATCATCAGCCCTTCTGTCGTCCCGCCCGGTGAATACCTGCCTGTCATCTTCGGCAACAATGAAGTGACCTTCAAGACCCAGGAAGAAGCCGACCAGATCATGAACGCCATCACAAAACATTGGGAACATGTCGAATCGAAACTGAAACAGAAAGAAGATTACTATCCTGTCTTATGTTCCGACAACCAGCTGAAAGTCAATGCTTGGGGATGGGCATACGGATTCCTGTTGGGAACCTCTCTGCGCCGTGAAGACTGGCATCCGACCATCTATGCGTCTCAGATGTCTGAAGACGGGCTGCTGACACCGATCCTGCAACTCCACTGGGAAGCCAATGGACAGATGGAACCGATCTATGCGGAAAAACGTGAAGAAATGATGAAAACCATCGTGGCGAACCTGCCAATCCTCTACGAACAATTTGCCGAACTTCGCGAACTGTCACGTGCGTCACTTCAGCCGCTGAACTGACCCGCTATTCTGCCTGTCATCTCCTGTAACGGGAGATGGCAGGGTGCCTATCAGACCATTGCCCAGCCCTTGAACAGTCTATGCGTACCATTCCTGTCCAGTACATTGATCCGGTTTTCCGTCCACCCAGTGAAGCCCGTTCCCTGATCCTTCAGGTCACCAACGGCTGCAGCTGGAACAAATGCACCTACTGCGATATGTACACGCAGCCCCAAAAGAAATTTTCAGTCAAACCTGAAGAAGATGTCAGACAGGAAATCGAATGGTTCAGCCAGAATTACCGCGGCATCCAGCGGGTTTTCCTGGCGGATGGCGATGTGGTCGCATTGCCTGTCAGACGGCTCCTGAACATCCTGAACATGATCCGGGAATACCTGCCCAGTGTAACCCGTGTCTCATCTTACTGTTCTCCCCGTAACGTGACCCGAAAAACCGATGAAGAACTGAAAACGTTGTTTAATGCCGGGCTGAAACAAGTCTATGTCGGTGCAGAATCTGGAGATGATTTCGTGCTCAAGAGCATCAACAAGGGAGAAACCCATCAATCTACCGTTGATGCCCTGAACCGATTGGGCGATGCTGGCATCAGACGGTCTGTCATGATTATCAATGGCGTCGGCGGCATGAAGTTCAGCGAACAACATGCCCTCAATTCTGCGCTGCTGGCCAACAAAACCCAACCTGAATTTCTCGCTGCCCTAGTTCTGAACCTGCCACACGGAGAAGCCCGTTTTCAGGCTGGTTACAATGGGGAATTTGTCCGCATGAACCAACATGAACGATTCATTGAACTCCGGCAGTTTGTCGGCACCCTTGAACTGAAATCCACCATATTCAGGAGCGACCATGCCTCGAACCAGCTCGTCCTGCGCGGGACATTGAACAAGGACAAGGCTCGCCTGCTGAAAGAAATCGATACTGCGATTGAAACGCCTGAACGCGCCAACCTTCGCGCCGAATGGATCAGACCTTTTTGACCGACAGCACTATCAACTATACAAATTTCACTGCATCAACTATACAAATTCCATCGTTTTAACGATACAAAATTTGCTACTGGACAATTTTGCTTGTTTTGATAAAACTGTCCAGTAGCACGCATCAGTTAAACGGGTGCTGTGCAGGACATTGAACAAGAAAAAAGCCCGTTTGCTGAAAACAATCCCCCATCCGCTTAACGTTGCAGATGGGGGTGTGAGATGCCGGGCATCAGAAGCTGTACCGAATACCGCCAGAGACCTGGTAGGTCGTTCTGGTTGGATT
>CAVERB010000083.1:0-6301 GCA_963618105.1 Oxalobacter sp.
CATGACTGGATGTGTTGGTTATTCTCCGGAAAGCCTGTACACGACCGTTGGCGAGGACAGTGTTCTGCCATGTCCTGCTCATCAAAGCGACATTTCCTGCGTCTGAGTACGTCGTCATGCCAGTCTGGCATGTCTCTTTACTTTTCAGTGCCACACAGTTATAAATACAGTAAATCAAAGATTCTTTAGATTTAAAGAAAAGAAAGGAGAATGCCATGAACCTGGCAAAGGTGTCAGCTAACGGTCAAATTACCGTACCAATAGAAATCCGGCGCCTACTTGGTTTGAGGTCTGGCGATAAGGTGCTGTTTTTTCAAAAGCAGGATGGCGACATCGTTATCAGCAATGCCTCTGCACAGGCGATACGGAAAGCGCAGGTTGCTTTTGCTGGTGCTATCAATGAATTGGGTGTCACTAATGAAAATGATGTACAGGCACTCATTGACGAGATGCGCTATGGGAAAGCAGGGTAATATGCGGATACTTGTCGATACGAACATCCTGTTTTCTGCGTTGCTTTTTCCTCATTCACATCCTGCAAAGGCTCTTTATCATGTTGCCGACCATCACGAAATTGTTTTGTGTGACCGCAATATTGCAGAGTTCCGCGATATTCTCAATCGCAAAGCCCCAAAATACCTGGCGGATGCTGAGGTCCTGCTAGCGGAACTGTCTTATGAACTGATTCCTGCTGTGAACCATGCTGAAAAGCTGATTAGGGATGCAAAAGACCAACCTATCTTAAATGCGGCGATAGTGTCAGATGTGGATATAATCCTCACTGGGAATAAAGATTTTTTGACGCTTGATTTGGATCACCCAAGGTGCATGAGTGCAACTGATTTTCTTGAGAGCGAGAGTGTTCTCCAGTGATTGTCATCAAACAATCAACACTGCCATGACCGGACATGCCGGCTATTCTCCGGAAAGCCTGTATGCAGTAATATTGCTGTCAAGAAACATAGAAGCCATCAAATACCTGATCCAGCTACCCATAGGCATCTTGCAGCACCTCATTCGCTGACAGGGGCGCTTTCCTGTACCTTGTGCCCTTACGATGGCAAAAGCATTAAATCCCATGATGTTCGTAAACATTTCCCTCAAATAATAATGCTGCATTTCAAGCTGGGTATTAATAATCAGTGTTTTCATCCGTGTCTCCTGTTTTTTCAGCGGATTTCTGCTTGCATATGGCCGGCAAGCGCCGTTTTTTTCAGTTGCCCTGCTCCGTTATATCCGATTGCCATCATGGAGACGAGTCTCCTGTCACTTTCCATGCACTTGTCACATGCAACATACTTGAGAAGATGGTTCCAATCACTTCAAGATTCCAACAATGATTTGGGCCGTTGTGTTTCGTATCCCCTGCCCTAAAGAACAGAGCTTTACAGCGCATTCTGGTAAAATTCAGTGAAAAGCGCATCTCAGCAATGGCCTTATAGGTTCGCAAGCTTTTCTTGCCGATAATTACAATACCTCTCAGAAGAAACAGCGCCATGGCATTTCAATCCGTTAAAGAGCTTCTTGAGCAAAACCAGACAGACAATCTGCCGCTTTGGGAAACCATCCTGAACGATGATCTGAGCGCGCAGAATCTGACACGAGAAGAGTCCCTGACACAGATGCGGTATTTCTGGGAAGCCATGAAGCATTCGGTGGACAGTTATGATCCCCGAAACCGTTCTAACAGCGGGCTTGTTGGTGGGGACGGGGAAAAGATGCGACTTGCCCAGGAAAAAGGACTGCTTTATGGCGATTCTTTCATGAATGAGATTATCACCACGGCTTTGAAAGTCAGTGAATGCAATGCCTGTATGAAACGGATTGTTGCCACACCGACAGCCGGTTCCTGCGGTGTGATGCCGGCAGTGCTCCTGCCATTAGTGAAAACTCGGCAAATTTCAGATGATCTGGTCGTGCAATCGCTTTATGTTGCCGCCGGTTTTGGACAGATCATTGCCATCCGATCCTCCATTGCCGGTTCTGAAGGCGGTTGTCAGGCAGAGGTCGGTACCGCTTCTGCGATGGCAGCAACCACATTGACATGGATTGGCAATGGCACTGCAGAAATGTGTGCTCATGCTTGTGCAATGGCAATTTCCAACTTGATGGGGCTGGTCTGCGACCCTATTGCTGGATTGGTTGAGATTCCTTGTGTTCAGCGGAACGTTATCGGCGCAATGAATGCGATTTCCAGCGCCAACATGGCGTTGGCAGGCATCCATCACCGGATTCCAGCCGATGAGGTTATTGATGCCATGCGTTCAGTCGGCGACCTGATGTCCCCTGACCTGAAAGAAACCGCACGAGGTGGTCTGGCAGCCACACCGACAGCCAAGATCATCCTCAAGGAAATCAACCGGAAAAACCAGTTTGATTGATCCAATTTCGGTAACAAAAACGCCTGCCCTTTTCAGAAAAGGGCCATCTGTTATACTTGTCTGGACAGTCCCCAAACCGGATAGAAAGAGACTCAAAACATGAACAGCAAATTTCCGACCGATTCAGCGATGTACAGTTTTCTGCCCCCTTCCATTCTTGGGCATCTGGCATTTCAGCCGAAACCCGTCTCCGGTGAACCGTTGCCTCCAGGGCTTCATAAGCTGAATGCGTCTTGCGGCGAAGCCAACGAACGCGATACTCTGCTGTTTGTCCCGGAAGGGCTGGATACGTCAAAACCTGCCAAACTCCTAGTCATGTTTCATGGTGCCGGCGGCAGTGCACAAAAGGTCCTGCCGGATTTCCAGTCTCATGCGGAAAAACACCAGTTCCTGTTAATGCTGCCCCAGTCCACTTACCAGACCTGGGATCTGACGGTTGGCGGGAACGGCCCTGACTTGATGAAACTGGATCAGGCACTATCAGACCTCAATACACATTTCACCATTGATACTCGTCATTTCGGTTTCTGCGGCTTTTCGGACGGTGCCAGCTATTCTTTGTCTATCGGGCTTTCCAATGGCAATATCCTCTCCCATGTCATTGCGTTGTCTGGCGGGTTCATGAACTTGTATGTGCCGCGCGGCAAACCCAAGGTTTTCATTGCCCATAGCCCGGAAGATGAACAGCTGCCGATGAACACCAGCGGCTATTTCCATTACAAGGAACTCAAGCAGAACGGTTATGATGTTGTCTTTCACGAGTTCCACGGCCGCCATCTGATCCATCAACCGGTTGTTGAGGCAGCATTGGCGTTTTTCCTCGAAGACGGACAATGACAATTTTACGGAGACAGGTTGCCCTGTTTCCGTTTTCCGCAGGAACTGCCAGAACCACACTATAGTTATCCAGTCAATATCATGCCTTTCAGTCAACTTTCTGCATTCCTGCAATCGCTTTCAGAACCGCATCTGCTGTTCGATGCGGAGTACCGGATTATCAGTGTCAATCCGGCTTTCCGGAAATATTGCAATTCCCAGCGTTCCGTTATCGGAAAAACCTGCTATGAAGTTTCTCATGGCTATGAGCTGCCCTGCGACCGCTCCGGCGAATCCTGTCCGTTGAAGAAAAGTCTGGAATCCGGCAAGACAGAGCATGTACTGCATATGCACCATACTCCGGAAGGGGAAGAATATGTCAGCATTGCATTGACACCTATCAAGGATGCGGATGCAAATATCATCGGTTTTGTTGAAAAGATCAATCCGCTCAAAACTGTCAGGCGTACCCCGACAGATCCGTTGAAAGGCATTTCTGCGCCTTTCAAGGCAATGATGCGTCTGTTGGATAAGGCCGCCTCCGACATCACGGTATTGATCGAGGGAGAGACTGGAACAGGCAAGCATGTTGCGGCGCAGTATCTTCACCAATCCGGCAAAAGGTGTGCGGCGCCATTCATCACGGTTGACTGCCCCAGTCTGACAGACAGCCAGTTTGAAGCCATTTTCTTTGGTCAGAAGTCTCCAAACAGGTCCGCCGGAAGCATCAAGGCGAAAGGTGTCCTGGAGATGGCCGATGGCGGCACTCTTTTCCTGAACGGTGTTTCTGACTTGTCTCCGTTTCTCCAGGCAAAGATGGCCTGTTTGCTGGAAACCGATATCGCCAGTGAAACAGAAAACGCCAATCCCCAGAAAAAGAATATTCGCATCATTGCATCCAGTTCCTCTAACTTGCGGAAACAGGCGGAACAGGGGCTTTTCCGGAAAGATCTGTATTATCGGTTGAACGGCCTCTCTATTGCCCTGCCCGCGTTACGCGACAGGCCGGAAGATATCTCTTTCCTCAGTGCACTGTACTTGAAACAGTTTTCGGACAATCGTCGGCTCACCTTATCGGATGAAGCCCGTTATGCTTTGCAGACTTATAGTTATCCAGGCAATATCCGGGAGCTGAAAGCCATCATCGAACGGGCTTGCCTGCTCTGCGATACCGGTGAAATCCAGCCGGAACACCTGCAGCTTCCTGACAGGACTGGCACAACGCAGATGCCAGTAACAGACAACCTGTCGTCTGATGATGAAACGGCTTTGCTTGCCCATTTCAAGGGCAACCGGAAGAATCTGGCAAAACACCTCGGCATCAGTGAACGGACCTTGTACCGGAAACTGGCAAAGCTGAAAGAAAATCCGTCCGTTTAATGGGTATTCGCTGTAGGAATGCTTGATTTAAACCGCTTATCTTGTAAAATATAAGGGCTATATATAAAGCTTGCTCTGCTTTGGGGATTTTTCCGTAAAGCTGTGCAATCGGAAGGTAGTACTTTAATGCTGTAAAGCGAAGCTTTCTTTTCGCAGGGCTTCCTTGGGAGTTTTTGCGGAAAAAAACTGTAGTTGTACAACGACAAGGAAATTGAGAAATGACTAAACCATTAGAAGGTATCAAGGTTCTTGATATGACCCACGTTCAGGCAGGTCCTGCCTGTACCCAGATGATGGGTTTCCTGGGCGCAGAAGTCATCAAGATTGAACGCCGTGGCTCCGGTGATATGACCCGTGGCTGGCTGCAGGACAAACCAGGTGTTGACTCCCTGTACTTCACCATGTTCAATGGTAACAAACGTTCCATCGAACTGGATATGAAGGCTCCTCAGGGTAAAGACGTTCTGACCAAACTGGTTAAGCAGTCTGACGTTCTGGTTGAAAACTTCGGTCCAGGTGTTCTGGACCGTCTGGGCTTCTCCTGGGAAAAAATCCAGGAACTGAACCCACGTATGATCGTTGCTTCCGTCAAGGGTTATGCAGAAGGTCATGCCAATGAACACCTGAAAGTTTACGAAAACGTTGCACAGTGCTCCGGCGGTGCAGCTGCTACCACTGGTTTCTGGGATGGTCCTCCAACCGTTTCCGGTGCAGCACTGGGTGACTCCAACTCCGGTATGCATCTGCTGATCGGTATCCTGGCTGCTCTGCGTATGCGTGAACTCACCGGTAAAGGCCAGAAAGTTGCCTGCGCAATGCAGGACTGCGTTCTGAACCTGGTTCGTATCAAACTGCGTGACCAGCAGCGTCTGGAACGTACCGGTATCCTGGCTGAATACCCACAGGCTCAGCCAAACTTTGCGTTCGACAAAGACGGCAACCCAATGTCCTTTGACAACATTGACTCCGTACCACGCGGCGGTAACGCAGGTGGCGGCGGTCAGCCAGGCTGGATGCTGAAATGCAAACCAGCACACTCTGGTGACAATGACTGCTACGTTTACTTCACCATCGCTGCCAATATGTGGCCACAGATCTGCGACATGATCGACAAACCAGAATGGAAAGACGATCCAGCATACAACACCTTTGAAGGCCGTGTTGACAAACTGATGGACATCTTCGCATTCATCGAAACCAAGTTTGTTGACAAGGATAAATTCGAAGTCACCAACTGGGCTGCCGAATACGGCATTCCATGCGGTCCTGTCATGTCTATGAAAGACCTGGCTGTCGATCCATCCCTGCGTAAAGTTGGTACCGTTGTTGAAGTCACCGACGAAGTTCGCGGTAACTACCTGACCGTTGGTGCTCCATTCAAGTTCTCCGATTTCAAACCAGAAATCACCCGTGCACCATTGCTCGGTGAACACTCTGTTGAAATTCTGAAAGAACTGGGTTACGACGACGCAGCTGTCCAGTCCATGAAAGACAACGCTGTTATCTAATAACTTGTTTCCTTTCATTGAGAACGGTACTCTCCGGAGTGCCGTTTTTCATGCTATACCCAATAACCGCCTGAACCTGGATATATCGCTTTCCTGCTTCCAATCCATTATGCAAAACTGCGCTTCATAGGCGTTCCAACACCTGTTTTCAAACAAGCCATAAAAATGTTGATGATTTCCGATATCTGTCATCAATGGCAGATAATGGCAGTATTA
>CAVERB010000084.1:0-13334 GCA_963618105.1 Oxalobacter sp.
TCTGTCCGATGACGATGCTGCTGTCAGCAGACCGGGTTTCTACGGCAAGGTTGGATGCTTCTTCTATGCTTCCTGAACCGATCTCCCATGTCGGATCAACGAAGATGACACCAGTGCCGCTGAGTTCATTGACAATCAAGCTGCCTGCATCATCGTCATTACCGACATTGACAATGCCATTGTTGGTGAGTGAGTCGGCAGAAACGGTATCTTTCATGTCCACCGTGCCATTATTCACCAGTATCCCAAAGGAGCTATCTCCGCTGATGGACAGGCTGTTAACTCCTTCATCAACCTGGACAATTTTGGCTTTACTGAAATTTGCTACCTGTACGTTACCGGATATTTCAAGCATCGCATCGTAATTGAAGTCCACGTTTGACAGATCAGTATTGGCACTGATGTTTAGGACGGCATCAATGTTTTTCAGTGATACGTCATCTTCTGTCATAGCTGTACTGGTACCGTCACTGTTCGTGTAGGAGTTGTTGCCGATGGTAATTTTGCCCGTGTTCTTGACAGATCCGGCCGAACCAATCAGGTTGAGGGACCCGTTTTCCACGGTGATGGTTCCTGTATTGTTGAGTTTGCTGATGCTGAGCGTTGTGCCATTGATAGAGCCATCATCGTTGCCATAACCACCGCTGATGGTGACAATACCTACGTTGGTTAAACCACTTTCCAATGTAGTTGTGCCGCCAGTCACTTCGATAGTGCCGCTTAAAGTATTGTATATGTCATTTGCATTTGCATCATTACCGTCGGTGTTTCCAGAGAAGGTATTTGTGCCAGAAGATATCTTCAACGTAGCTTCATTATAGATAGCACCGCCAACAGTGTATGCTTTATTATTTTTAAATTCATTTGTGCCGGAAAGAGTTACAGTTCCTAGGTTCCAGATTGCACCGCCACCTTTTGGGGTACTTATTGTAAAAGACGCATTAGTTGCAATATTCCCTGTGAAAGTATTTTTGCCAGAAAGACTTAGAGTTCCATCTTCTCCATTAAAGATGGCACCACCCCATATTGCTGAATTTCCTTCGAAGGTATTTTCTGAAGTATTTGAAAATTCTAAAGCTTTTTGGTTTAAGATGGCACCACCCTTATTAGTTGCTGAATTATTAGTGAATTCATTTTCGCCGGAAAGACTAATACCCGTATTTGTATCATCGGATAATGTATTATCAGATAAGTTGTAGATAGCGCCTCCTAATTTTGCTGTATTCGCAGTGAAGGTGTTTTTGCCGGAAAGATTAATATTCGCCATTATGTTATTATAGGTTTGGCTGTCGATGGCACCGCCATTTTGTGATGCATTATTGCCCTTGTTATCTCCGACACTTTCACTACCGAAAGTGGCCCCTGTGACATTCAAAGTGCTGCCTTCGTTTTTAAATGTACCGCCATAACCATAATCAGCCTCCCCTTCCTGATACGTCTCTGTCGCGTAGGCTGTACCATAAATAATCAGTCCGGGTGTTATTACACCTTCCCCATATCCAGATCGCGTTGCCATCGCATTGCCAGCAACTCCCATCAGGGCAACAGCAGCCAACGTAGTGATTGATGCCTTGAGTTTCTTGGATTTGTTATGAGACTTGCCCAGTTCACTGCAAACAACGAACATGTCTTTAACCTTGTTAAATACAACCTTGAATATTTTGTTCATCACCATCTTTCCCCGATCCCCATCATCGTGTTCAGCATGCAGTATGAAAACTAAAGCCTTTCAACAGGCGTACGATTGCGTTAAAAAGCGCTTAGTTCCATTAATAATCATTAACGGAAGTTAACTGGTTCTCTCCGTTGCTGTTGCATTTCCCATACGTCTTTGACAGGGGTTTTAACGACTTGTTGTGCCGGTATCTGACGGAACACCCTGGCATATGGACTTGTTTGATGCTTGCTGTTTATGGATGTACCTCTGTTGGTAAGCAATTGTCTTTGCAAAACATCAACCGGATTGAGCGTTAGTGATGACGCTGATTGGCAGGTTGCCAATCTCGTTGTGGGGGTATGACAAGGATGTGTCAAAAAGCAGCTGTGTGCATCCATTTGCACGGTCTTGGCATTAGCCCGTTGAGTCAACGCGGTTTGTTCTTTTTTGAAAGATGAGATCGGCGAAAACGGGAAGGGTATCAAAAACAAAAGGAAAGCAGAGCCGCTTTCCTTTTGCCTGATTATGGCGGTATCGCAACAGGTTTATCGGTGCCCCGTAACCTGATGGGGCTGGTAAGGCGCTTCAAGCGCTGCCATTTCTTCGGTAGAGAGCGTGATATCAGCAGCGGCAATCGCCTGTTCAAGATGATGCGGTTTTGAGGCACCGACAATGGGCGCTGTTACGCCTTTATGCAACAGCCAGGAATAGGCAACCTGGGCATTTGACAGTCCGCGGGCATTGGCGACTTTGGACAAGGCATCGACCACGGCAAAGTCAGCATCTCTGTAGAAATAACGCATTGCCTGTTCGTCTGATTTTGCCCGGGCTGTTGCCGAATTGTTTTTGGATGCGTCCTTGTCATCCATTTTGCGGTTTCCTGCCAGAAAACCGCGCCCCAGCGGACTCCATGGAATCAAACCAATCCCCTGGTCGCGGCAGAGGGGAATCATTTCCCGTTCTTCTTCACGGTAAGCCAGGTTGTAATGGTTCTGCATGGAAATGAACTGGGACCAGTTATGTTCCTTGGCGATCTGTTGCGCTTTTGCAAATTGCCATGCCCACATGCTGGAGGCGCCGATATAACGGACTTTACCTGCCCTGACCAGGTCATTCAACGCTTCCATGGTTTCTTCAATCGGAGTGTCGTAATCCCAGCGGTGGATTTGATAAAGGTCGATGTAGTCGGTATTCAGGCGTTTCAGCGAAGCATCGCATGCTGCAAAGAGATGTTTGCGGGAAAGGCCGCTGGTGTTGGGCGGGATGCCCCCGGATTTCAATGATGCAGCGTCAGCCCCAATGCTGTCAGAGACATGGAAATAAACTTTTGTCGCAATAATGATTTCATCCCGTTTGGCGTATTCCCTGAGCAGTTTTCCCGTCAGGATTTCAGAAAGGCCATTTGAATACAGGTTGGCGGTATCAAAAAAGTTGATGCCTGATTCAACGGCACGTTTGATGAAAGGCCTGGATGCTTCTTCATCCAATACCCATGGACGCCATTTCGGGGAACCATAAGTCATCATTCCCAGACATATCCGGGAGACTTTCAATCCACTTTTGCCTAATTTCACATAGTCCATTTAATGGCCCCTTCTTTAGCTGTGCTTTCTTGAGGCCTTGACGGGTTCAACACCAAGTTGTTTCAGTTTACGGTAAAGATGGGTTCGTTCAAGTCCTGTTTTTTCAGCGACACGGGTCATGCTTCCGCCTTCTTGGGCCAGATGATATTCAAAGTAGATGCGTTCAAACATATCCCTGGCTTCGCGTAACGGCAGGTCAAATGCCAGCAGCGATGTATTGACGGCAGGGGGAGCATTGTTTGGAGCGGAAGGCGGTGGGGTATTGACAACAGGTTGGGCATTGTTTCGATTGTCTGGGGCAGGCTGGTGGGCAGCTGTAGCCCGGGGAATTGTGGCGGCAATCTTCGTTTTTTCCTGGGATCGGGTCAATCCTTGTCTGACTGCCTGAAGCAGTTTCTGCAATGCAATTGGTTTTTCCAGAAAGTTGATGGCACCGATACGTGTCGCTTCTACGGCGGTATCAATGGTTGCATGTCCAGACATCATAATGACAGGCATTGTCAGATAGCCGTCGCGCTGCCATTCTTTCAGCAGGGTAACACCATCAGTATCTGGCATCCAGATATCCAAAAGTACCAAATCAGGTGTTCCTGCTACGCGAGCCTTACGCGCTTGCTGTGCATTTTCTGCCGTCTGTACAACATGCCCTTCATCTGAAAGAATTTCCGAGAGTAGTTCCCGGATGCCCATCTCATCGTCAACTACTAGAATATTTGCCATAAAACTAAATCTTCAATAAGGGTTATCTTATTTCAGCTTTGCTGGACTCCCATACTGTCTTTTTCAGGAGCTAGTTGCATGAAAAGCATGGAAACTTCTGCTCCTTGGATGTCTGTCCTGTTCTGGATATCAATCCTGCCCCCGTGTTCTTCAATGATTTTTTTCACCACAGCCATACCAAGACCAGTTCCCCGTTCTTTGGTGGTGACATATGGCTCGAAGATACGGGACATGATTTCTTGGGAGAAACCAAGACCATTATCCATGACAGAAAGCCGGACTGCAATGCAGATTTTACCTGATGCGTCAGTGTAATGGACTTTTTCAGTGATAATTTCGATATTTGGATGCCAGTCAGGGCGGTCAGTGACCTCATTGCAGGCATCCAAGGCATTCTGGAGCAAGTTATGAATGACCTGACGCAATCGGGTTGCATCACCTAAAATCCAAGGAAGGTCCTTTTCTGGTTTTACATGGATAATATCCATTGCGCCATCATTGGCATATAGATGGGAGATTTCTTCAATCAATGCATTCAGGTCCAATGGTATCAGTGTTGCCGGAGGCGCTTTTGCATAATTCCTGAAATCATCAACCATCTGCTTCATAGCCGTTACTTGGTTCACGATCGTATCAGTGCTCCGTTTAAGGATACCAGCTTCTTGAGAGTCAAGTTTATCCTGCAGTTTCATCTGGAGGCGTTCTGCTGCCAGTTGGATAGGGGTCAGCGGATTCTTGATTTCATGCGCGAGACGCCGTGCAACTTCTCCCCAAGCGATGGAACGTTGGGCGGAAATCAGTTCGGTGATATCGTCAAATACCACAATGTAGTGGTTTTCACCGTTAACGTAATGGGATGATCCTCGGGCAAGCAATATCAGGCTGGATTCATGCTGCTGGAAAGATTCTGATAAAGGAATTTCAATCTGCTGCTGTAAATGGAAGTTTTCATTGGCGTTTCCGACAGCATGCTGGACAGACAATTGGGTAAAGGCTTGGATCAGTTTGGAGGCGAAGTGCTCAATTCCCTCAATTTTTGACAGTTCTGTGCCGATAAATGGTTTCAGGTCCAGTTTGAGGATTCGGGAAGCAGGGTCATTACAATCTGTCAGTCTGAAGTTATTGTCAAAGTCAATCACGCCTGCGGACATATTTGTCATGAGCGATTCCAGGTAGGCTTTCGCCGTTTCCAGTTCAACACGGCTTTTTTCTGCGGAAGCCCTTGCATCAGCCAGTTGCAGTGTCATCGTGTTGAACGACTTGGTCAATGTTCCCAATTCATCAGTACTTGTCACAATCGGACGGGGAGAGAGATTGCCTTCAGCCACCGCTTTCGTGCCCTGCGCCAACAATAGAAGCGGCCTTGCAAGGTTGGCGGCGAGCTGGAATGCAGTGGCTGTTGCACCGAATACAGCAAGCAGCAATGTCAACGACAATGTGACAATGTACATTTTTTGGAGTCCCGAACGGGAAACCGAACGGATTTGGTATTCGCTATATGCAGCCCTGAGGGATTCTGCATTGGTAGCGATGCTGTCGGGTATTTGCTGGAACAGCTGCAGGTAAAGATGTTCTTGCCCATTGACAGGGACAATGACCCGGATTGCAAGGTTTGTCTGTTCGTTTTCAGGGGTATCAGGATTATCCATTGTCCCTTCAATTGCAGAATAAGGTTCTTCCAGTTGCTCAAGGATTGAAGAGGGAGGCAGGTTCTGCTCAATGGCTGCATGGTTTGTCTCCGAGGAAGCCAGTACTCGGCCGTTGTTATTGATGACGATTGCCTGGATCTCCCCATCGGTATTCTTGAAACGGGAAGCCAACAAGGTATTCTGTTCCTGCTGGGACAAGCCAGAAAGCTCCGATGACAGACGGGTTGCCCGGGATGTGAGGTTTTCACGGGATGTTTCAAGCATTGACTGGGCAAGTTTCACGCCAGAGTCCAACGCGGTTTCCACCCTGACATCGAACCAGGACTCAATGGAACGAGAAAC
Source organism: Oxalobacter sp. (assembly GCA_963618105.1). Lineage (GTDB taxonomy): Bacteria > Pseudomonadota > Gammaproteobacteria > Burkholderiales > Burkholderiaceae_D > Oxalobacter. The sequence goes on from CAVERB010000084.1 coordinate 5,952, forward strand.
GAACTGCACGGAGACGACATAAATCACAGCACCCGGCAGGATACCCATCAAGGCAAAAAGCAGGACCAGTTTTGACGTAAGTCTGACGCCAAACTTTCCTCGTTTATACCGTATGTATAAGCGGTAGAGCATCAGGGAAACCAGCAGCAGCAGAGCGGTTGCCACTAGGATGCAGATGCCAACCAACAGGGGATAATGCTTATCGAAGAAAGCGGTGTTTTCGGATGCCGATGCCAGCAGGAAGAGCAGGATGCTCATGACAGCACCGCCAACAATCCACAGATATCTTAATGTTCGGGTCACGGTCGAGTCTGGCTGTTATCGGTCAGGCGTGAAAGAAAAATGCCGCCAATCAGAAGTCAATCCCCAGTCCCGGCTGTTCAGGACATTGATCTGAAAGGGTTTTGGCAATTGCGAAACATCAAGAGATGTCCTGACAGCAACATCATAAGTCTCATCATCACTCAGTTCTGATGTATAGGCAAAAGCCCAACTTGGCTGGTACCGGACTGCAGACATCGCACTGTCAAAAGAACGGTAAGTCCGTTGCAGCGATCCTGGGATATAGACGCTGTATTGTCTTGTCAGGACATTGTAGGAAAGTTTGACAGTTCTGGTTTTCGACAAGGCCGTCATATCGAACCAGAGAAGCTGGCGGCTGGTCATCTCAAGTTCTGTCTTGAAATAAAGCGGAACACCCCGTTGCAAGGTATCAAGCAGATTGTTGCTGAAATTGATGGACTGTGTTGTTGTCAGCTTGTAGTAATTCCCTGATCGGTCGATTTTTGCCGAATCAATGTAGATGCTGTTGTCCGCAAAGGAAACAACAGGACATAACATCATCACTGCAAGAGTGATTGCTGCAAGGATTTTTGAAAGCTTTCGTAACACGGTCATCAATTACGCCGGACCAGGAAATCCTGAACGTCATTAAGTTTTTTGAAATAATCCATAGAATAGACCATCATGGTCATTCAATCCATCGAAAGTTGGCAGTAGTTGCCCGAAAGCATCAAGTCTTTCAGCATCTGCCCTAAAAGCAAAAAAATCAGCTTGTTCCTTGGATTCTTCCGGCCAGATTGAACATGTTGCAATCAGGAGTTTCCCGCCTTTTCTGAGTTTTTTCCAAAGGTTTTCAAGGATTGCGGCAGACAATGCAGCAAGTCGGTGACTGTCTTCTGGCTGTCTCAGCCAGCGGATATCTGGATGACGCCGGATAATGCCTGAGGCAGAACAAGGGACATCGGCAAGGATACAGTCGAAAAAAGAGCCATCCCACCAGTCTGACTGGGTTGCATCCCCATGTCTGACTGTGGCGGAAAGCCCTAACCGGTCAAGGTTCTCGTGGATCATTTTCAAACGTTTTACCTCACTGTCCAGCGCTGTCAGCTTGATGTCTGCGAGTTCCAGCATATGAGCTGATTTGCCACCAGGGGCGGCACAGGCATCCAATACCCGCATTCCGTCTTTGAGTGCCAGCAAAGGGGCAGCCATCTGTGCCGCATAATCCTGTACTGAAACCATGCCATCCATGAAACCAGGAATCCTATGGACAGGTAAAGGAGAGTTCAGGCGGACCGCATAAGGACCGATGATATCTGCTTTGATGCCTGACTTCTGGAGATGTGCCAGATAATCAGTCGGCGTTGTCCGTCTGCGGTTGACGCGAAGCGTCAGGGGCGGTGATGTGTTGCCGATAGTCAGGATCGACTGCCATTGGTCGGGATAAAGCTGTTTGACACGGGCAATCCACCATTCAGGGTAGTTCCATCGGGCGACATCTTCTTGGTTTGCTTGTTGCAGGAACTTTTCCTGTTCCCGCAGGAAACGCCGTAAGACAGCATTGACCAGTCCCTTGGCCTTTGCGGTTCCCCGCATTGTCGCTGCTGTCTGTACGGCCTGATTCACCGTCGTGAAGGGTTCATAGCGCAAAGGATGGTTGTCATCGTGAATCAACAGCGTGAAAGCGCAGAGAAGAAGATGCTGCAATATCTCTGGTTCGGGCGGGTATTTTGTCAGTTTGCCTAATAGGAAACGGGCAGTGCCCAGTTTCCGCATGGCATTGTAGGCAATATCCTGGATTGCACCACGTGATGCCATGTCAGCATGAAGGGCATCACAAGTGGATTGGATGGCTTCAGGCAGGGAACGTCCCATATGGACCTGGCGGACAGCATCTGCTGCCCCCGCCAGCCTGAAAGCCAATGAATCCATTGATGGCACTTGTCCAGCGAAAAGGGAAAAACGCTGTTTAGCCATAGGCATTCTCCGAAATGGAAAGACCGATCCTGTCAGGAATTGCGGGGCTGCTGATAAGAACCATCCTGCACCATTTCCGCTGCGCGGATAACAGCACGGGCTTTGTTCTCGGTCTCCTGATGTTCGGATTCAGGATTGGAATCTGCCACGATGCCAGCACCTGCGCCGATATACAGCATGTCTTTGTAAATCAGACCGGTACGGATGGCAATGGCCAAATCCATTTCCCCGCTGAAAGAGAGATAGCCGCAGGCACCTCCATAAATTCCCCGCTTGACAGGCTCCATTTCGTCAATGATTTCCATGGCACGGACTTTGGGAGCACCGGATAATGTACCGGCCGGGAAAGTCGCTTTCAGCACATCCAGGTTTGTCAAACCAGGTTTCAGGATGCCTTCAACATTCGAGACAATATGTTGGACATGGGAATATTTCTCAATGGCCATTTTTTCAGTCAATTTCACGCTGCCGATTTCAGCGATACGTCCAATATCGTTGCGTGCAAGATCAATCAGCATGACATGTTCGGCAATTTCTTTGGTATCTGCTAACAGTTCTTCTGCCAACCGTTCATCTTCTTCAGGGGTGGCACCGCGTTTGCGGGTGCCTGCCAAAGGACGGATAACAATCTTCTTGCCTTCAGGCGAACTTTCCTGACGGACAAGGATTTCCGGAGACGACCCCACAATATGCAGGTCATCAAAATGATAGTAATACAGGTAGGGAGAAGGATTCAGTGAACGCAGGGAACGGTAAAGCGACAAAGGAGAATCCTTGTAAGGTTTACGCATACGCCGGGCAAGAACCACCTGCATGCAGTCTCCATTGGTGATGTATTCCTTTGTTTTGACAACAGCTTTCTTGAAATCTTCTGGCGGAAAATCAGGCAGGACCTTCGTCACGCCGCTGCCAACCATTGATGGCGCAATGGTTGGTTTGTCAAGCATTGCAAGCAATTCCTGCAGACGGGATGTTCCTTGCGCAAAGGCATCTTGCTGTGCCGGATCTGCATAGATAATCAGGTAGCTTTTTCCGGAAACATTGTCAATGACAGCCAATTCTTCTGTCAGCAGCAGCTGGATATCAGGGAAACCCAAATCATCCTCTGGCGCAGAGTCTTTTAACCGGTCCTCAATGTAACGGATGGTGTCATAACCGAAATAACCAGCCAGGCCACCACAGAAACGGGGCAGTTCTGGCTTGATGAAAACTTTGAAGCGGGATTGGTATCTTGCAATGAAATCCAACGGGTTGCCTTCATGGGATTCGATAACTTTTCCATATTGAAGGACTTCCGTTACAACACCATTGACACGCAATACAGTTTTGGCAGGCAGGCCAATGATGGAATAACGTCCGAAACGCTCGCCACCAACAACAGATTCCAGCAAGAAAGAATTGCGGCCTTCATGATTGTTCTGGGTCAGTTTCAGATACAGCGAAAGAGGGGTGTCTAGGTCGGCAATCGTTTCAAGGATAAGCGGGATCCGGTTATAGCCCTGATCTGCCAACGCATAGAATTCAGATTCAGTCATGGAATTTCTCCTTTCCGTAAAACGGAAACAACAAAAAAACGAGTGCAGTCATGCTGCGGAATGGGTCAGTTGGTCAATTCTGCCAGCGTCGCCACAAGCCGCCTGAAATCAGTTTGGATTGTGCATAAACCGTCTTTTTTGGGAGAAACATAAGAAACTTTCATGAAATAAAACCAACTGCTTGGAGCAGGTCGGAAACAACCGCATCAGGTTGCAGGTTTTCCACAGGTATGCCGTAATTATAACCATATGGCACCATAAATAGCGAACATCCGGCGGCACGGGCTGCTGCTGCATCATTTTTTGAATCACCGATAGCAACAACCTGGCTGGGAGATAGGCAGAATTTTCGGCAGGCCATCAACATCGGGAAAGGATCCGGTTTCTTTTTTGGAAAAGAATCGGCACAGTAAATCGCATCAAAGAATGGATAGATGCCGTTCTTTGCCAGCAAAGGTTCGGTAAAGACAGAAGGTTTGTTTGTGACGCAGGCAACCTTCAATCTTTTTTCTGCCATCTGCTCCAAGCCTTCCCGTACATTAGGGTACATATGGCTGTATTCACCGTTGACGATACGATAATGTTTGTAGAAAAGTGTCAGAGCCTCATCCTGAGCCTTTTCCGCTTCCTTTTCATCCAGGCAGGTGGAAATCGTGCTTTTTACCAAATGCGGCGTCCCTCGGCCTACGAACATCCGGATGGATGCTTCATCAATGGCAGGCAAGCCCATCTCCTGCAGCATGCCATTCAGTGCGGCATCAAGATCGGGGACAGAATCAATTAGCGTACCGTCAAGGTCAAGGATGACGGCATGGATATTCTTCAAAGGCAGCATGATATAAACCAGGAATCTGTATGTTTCCCTTCAGCGGACAGTTTCCAATTGCTTTCGCATCGCATTGATGGTGGCCGTATAGTCAGAACTGTTGAAAATCGCGGAACCCGATACAAAAGTATCTGCACCTGCCTGAGCAACAAGCGCGATATTATCTGCTTTGATGCCACCATCTACTTCCAACAGAATGTCTCTGCCTGAAGCGTCAATCATTTTCCGAACCGTTGCAATCTTTTTCAAGGCGTTTGGAATGAATGACTGGCCTCCGAAGCCTGGGTTTACCGACATGATCAGGATCAGATCCAATTTATCAATGACATGTTCAATATATCCCAGTGGGGTTGCTGGGTTGAAAGCCAATCCTGCCTTGCAGCCGTTATCGTGGATCAACTGCAATGTCCTGTCGATATGTTCAGAAGCCTCTGCATGGAAAGAAATGATGTCTGCCCCTGCTTTGGCGAATGCAACCGCCATGCTGTCAACAGGTTTTACCATCAGGTGCACGTCAATGGGAACCTTTATCAATGGACGGATTGCCGAACACACCATCGGTCCAACCGTCAGGTTTGGCACATAATGGTTGTCCATTACATCAAAATGGATAATATCTGCCCCTGCGGCAACCACATTGCGGACTTCATTGCCCAATTGGGCAAAATCAGCGGAAAGGATGCTGGGAGCAATCAAGAATCTGGTCATGGTTTGGCAGATAAAAAACAGTATTCATCATTCTATACCGAGAAAGGGCTTGTTTCACTTATGCCTCTCTTTTTCCTGTTGAAAAACTGGATTGTCGGCTGGTGTTTTTTCCGGATGAAAGTTTCTGGAGGTTGCCAGAAAGATGCGTGGATGCTTTATGATAGCAGTGGATTTGTCCTGGACAGTGCAAGGATGCCATATACCTGTATTAGAAATTGGAAAAAATATGCAATATCGCCGTTATCTTGCTGTTGCTGCTGTTGCGGTTGCAACACTATTAAATGGTTGTACAACCGTTTCTGTACCGCCGGATAAGACAGATGATGTGAAGTTACCTGACACTCAGGTTGTCCGCCATCAACGACGGGTCACTTTTGCGGAATTGCCTGGATGGACAGAAGACAACATCAAGGAAGTCTGGCCAGCTTTCAGACGGTCCTGCAATGCCAATGCCGCGTTGCCTGAATGGCAGCGAGTCTGTGCCAGCGCTGTTGATATCAATGGCAATGACACCGATGCTGTCAGGGCATTCTTTGAAAAGTGGTTTGATCCTTACAGTATTACGGCCGACAATGGGTCGGATACAGGATTGGCAACTGGCTATTATGAGCCGGTGCTGCGGGGAAGTTACCGGAAACATGGGGCGTTCCAGACTGCAATGTACCGCGAACCCCAGGATCTGCTGGAGATTGATTTCACCAGTATCTATCCCCAGCAGAAAGGCATGCGTTTAAGAGGGCGCCTTGAAGATATTGAGACGAAAGCAGCGGTTCCTGGGAAATCCTTGAAACGGGTTGATGATCTGTTGGCGCTGGACCTGACCAGCGCTTATCCAAAGCTGGAAGGACTGCCGCTATGGGGCCGTCTGGAGGGCAGGAAAGTCGTTCCTTATGCAATAGGAACAGTGGACTATACCGGGATGCAGGCGGCGAAAAAGGTGGTACCTTATGAAACCAGAGAACAGTTGGAACGCTCCGGCAAGCTGAAAGGGCAGGAAATCCTCTGGGTGGATGATGTCATTGATGCGTTTTTCTTGGAAATCCAGGGATCGGGGCGTATTTATCTGCCAGAGTCCAGGACTACCGTCAGACTGGCATATGCCAACCAGAATGGCCGTCCGTACCGTTCTATTGGACGGTATCTGCTGGATAAGGGGGAATTAAAACCAGGTCAGGCATCAGCCCAGCAGATCAAGCAATGGGTGAGAAAGCATCCCAATCGCTTGCGGGAAGTCTTGGATGCCAATCCAAGCTATGTCTTTTTCCGCGAAGAAAAGCTGACGGATCCAAATGAAGGACCGAAAGGTTCACAAGGCGTGCCATTGACACCGGGGCGTTCGATTGCAGTTGACCGGAAATACATCCCTATGGGAACACCGGTTTTCCTGGATACCACGATGCCGAATGCAAAAGCGCCATTGAGAAGGCTGGTGATAGCCCAGGATACAGGAGGTGCCATCGCAGGTCCTGTCCGTGCTGACTTTTTCTGGGGATGGGGCAATGAGGCAGGCTCAATGGCTGGCAAGATGAAGCAGAAACTGAAAGTCTGGTTATTGCTGCCGAAACAATTGTAGGATCTTGCTGGCTCCTGCCAGAAAAAGAGACAGAAAGACATTTTTTCCGGTGAGTGCTGTGGTTTTTTCGACAGAAAACCACAGAGCCTTGTCTAAAAGACGCTATTGCATAAAAATTTTTGAGGAAAGCAGCCTTATTTTTAAGTCATTGATTTTTATAAGATAAATTTTTTGCTCGTTTGATAGGCAATCTGTTGGAAATCGCATTGTTACTGGGTTTCAGCCGTGTCAAGCCCTGTTTTTCCACAATCTTATCCACAAAATTGGTGGATAGGTCAAAAGCATTATAAAAATCAATGTCTAACAACGGGTTTTGGAAATAATTCTAGGTAGATGTCATCGCATATTGTTCGGGTTGTGCTGGATGTACCCATTGACAAATCTTTTGATTACCGCTATCAGCCTTCAGATAGCGGAGAAGGAATGCCGCAGGTTGGTCAGCTTGTGGCGGTGCCTTTTGGCAGAAGGACTGTGGCTGGTCT
>CAVERB010000084.1:13344-33052 GCA_963618105.1 Oxalobacter sp.
GGACAGGCGATTCTACTGACATATCCCCTGAAAACCTGAAAGACATCAGCGATTGCTACCGCAATATCCCGCCTTTTGACAAAGGATGGCTGGATCTGTGTCGTTTTGCCGCATCCTACTACCATCGGGCTTTAGGAGAAGTGGCATTGAGTGTCCTGCCGAAAATGATTCGGCAGAACAAAAAAAATGCCATTGAGAAAGCACTGGGTGCTCTTGAGAAGAATCTTGACAAAAAACCAGAAAAGCCTCCCTTGCCAGCTGAGATGCCAGTGCTCAATGCCAGCCAGCAGCAGGCAGTTGATGCCATCATCAAAACAGCCGGTTTTTCTGCCATCCTGCTTTATGGCGTTACCGGCAGCGGCAAGACTGAAGTCTATCTGAGGGCAGTTGCAGAAAAACTCAGTCAGTCACCGAATGCCCAGGTTTTATTGATGGTTCCTGAAATCAGCCTTACTCCCCAACTTGAAGAGAGGATACGATCCCGTTTTCCGGCAGAAAACATCGTATTGCAGCATAGCGGGCTTTCTGAGGGGCAACGTTTGCGGAACTGGCTGGCTGTCATGACAGGGACTGCCCGTATCATCCTGGGAACACGGCTTTCAGTCATGGTTCCTGCACCACATCTGTCGCTGATTGTCGTTGATGAAGAACACGACCCTTCCTATAAACAACAGGAAGGCCTCCGTTATTCAGCCCGTGACTTGGCGGTATGGCGTGCAAATTACCTGAAAATTCCTGTGGTATTGGGATCTGCAACTCCTTCACTTGAAAGCTGGCATCATGTGGAAACAGGCAGATATCGCCGGATGGATCTGCCTGAAAGAGCGATGGAAGATGCACGGCATCCCGAAGTCTCCTTGATTGACACGTCATCTGATCCAATGGTTGATGGGTTGACCCAGACATTGATAGCGGCAATCCGAAGAAGGCTTGATAAAAACGAAATATCCCTGCTGTTTCTGAACAGGCGCGGTTTTGCGCCAGTCATATCATGCAATGCTTGCGGTTGGATAAGCACCTGCCACCGTTGTTCCGCTTATATGGTGTACCACAAAGCCAACAGGATGCTCCGTTGTCATCATTGTGGTCTGGCAAGGAGCGTTCCAAAATACTGTCCAGACTGTGGAAATCTGGATCTTCAGGCGTTGGGACGGGGAACCCAGCGGATTGAAGAAAACATCAAGCGACAATTCCCGGAAGCACGGGTTCTGCGGATAGATGCAGATTCAATAAGCCGTAAGGGCTCCCTTCAAAAAGCTTTGGACGGCATATACCGAGGAGAAACCGATATTGTCATTGGGACGCAGATGGTTGCCAAAGGGCATGATTTTCAGAACCTAACGCTGGTGGGAGTATTGGACCCTGATACCGCACTCTTTTCCCATGATTACCGGGCGGGAGAAAGGCTGTTTTCACAGCTGATGCAGGTCGCCGGAAGAGCGGGGCGTAATGCCATGAAGACAGATGCCAATCCTGCCCAGGTGTTGATCCAGACACGCTATCCAGGACATCCGCTGTATCAAGCGATGCGCCAGCGGCGTTATGATGCTTATATCCATCAATTGATGGCAGAAAGAAAAGAGGCAGGCTTTCCTCCCTTTGGCTATCAGGCATTGTTGACAGCCGAAGCCAAGGACATCAATCAGGCGATGACGTTCTTGCAGATGGCAAAATCATTGCTTGGTCATCGGCAAGGCATCACAGTCAGCGATGCTGTCCCTATGGCAATCATGCGGGTTGCCAATGTCGAGAGGGCACAACTACTGATTGAATCGGTTTCAAGACCGGTACTGCAGTCTGTGCTTTCAGATTGGTTGTTTCAGCTGAAAGCACAGAAAACCCGCGTAAGATGGTCAATTGAAGTTGACCCATTGAGTATCTGATCAGGCTCAGCTTTTATCCGCTTTCCCGACAGAACCGCTTGCGACAGATTTTATCTTGCGGTATTGGGTCATGACTTTGGAATTATAGCCGCCATTGCCGCCAGCATAAGCACGGACACCCCGTTCAACAGACCCAGTCTGCTTGATAAGGTCTTTCAGGAGTTTTGCGCCAACCTTGATATTGACGACAGGATCCATTGCCATTTTTACACCGCCATAAGGTTCAAATCGGCGGGTATGGATATGAGTGACCACCTGCATCAGACCATTTGCACCACCGGCACCACGTGCATTGGGCTGGAAACGGGATTCAATTGCCATAATGGCAAGGATCAGATGTGGATCTAATCCCAAATCAAAAGCCGCTTTATAGGCTGTTGTCACAAACAAGTCTGAATTGCTGCTGGGAATACGGTAATGGCTGGCAATCCATTCAATCAGGCGTTTTTTCTGTCTGACTTCTGCAAGAGAGAATGACGCATCATCTTCATTCATAGGGTCAATCTGAGGTGTTTTCTCTGTCGCAGAAGGAGCTTCAATAGACTGGGGCAGGGCTTCAGCAGCCTGGGCTTGAGGGATGACAGATGCACTGTCTTTAATATCATAAGTTGATACAGAAACCAGAACAGCTATAGCAGATACCAGGACAGCGGATGTCCAAGCCATTTTCGACTGTCGCGCAGTCAAAGGGCGGGACATCATGCCCTTAAAAAATTTGTTAAACACAAAATCTCCAGAGATTTCTAGTCAAAACAGTTATTGCAGGGAATAGCAGAACTGTTTATTGATAATCCGCCAGGAAGCCATCTAGGGCAAGATGCCTGCTGAGCTAAGACGGCCCTCATTTGCCAGCGGTACACATGCCAGCCATATCAGCGGTACAGAATGTATGTTCCAAAGAAAAAACATCAGATAGAAAACAATCTGGCATGGAACATAAAAAATAGGGGCAATCCCCTACCTATCAATGCCGACCATTCTAGGAATTGTTTTATATCCCGTCAAATATATGACAAAATCATTTATCACAATCTGTTATAAGGAATAATCGGATTCTCTTATTAAGTATATGAGAAACAATAGTTTGAATGGATTTTGATATTACTGCAGCAATGTATCGAAAAAGAGACAGAAAACATGGCATATCTAGATCTAAGGGATTTTGCTGACAAACTGAAAACAATCGGTGAATTCAGGGAAGTCAATGTACCGGTTTCCCCTGATCTTGAGATGACAGAAATTTCCCATAGGGTGCTTGAAAAAAGAGGGCCGGCACTGCTCTTCACCAAACCGGCTGGCTATGATATTCCGGTTATGACCAACCTGTTTGGCAAACTCCACCGAATTGCCCTGGCAATGGGTGGCGGCGGTCTTCAAGACCTCCGTCATATCGGGGAATTCCTGGCTTCCCTTAAAGAACCCAGACAGCCTGAAAAATTGTCAGGGTTCTTCAGGATGATGCCGATGCTTAAATCCTTGTGGCATATGAAGCCCAAAATTGAAGGAAAAGGCATCTGCCAGCAAATTGTGATGGCAGACGGTGAGGTCGATTTGTCTATCTTGCCTATCCAGAAATGCTGGCCAGATGATGCAGGACCATTGATTACCTGGGGGATGACCGTTACACGGGGACCTGCGAAACAGCGTCAAAACTTGGGGATATATCGTCAGCAGGTCATTGAACGTAATAAAGTCATCATGCGTTGGCTGCCGCACCGCGGCGGGGCACAGGATTTCAGGGACCATCGGCTTGTCAATCCTGGGAAACCATTTCCGGTCGCTGTTGTTATCGGGGCAGATCCAGCGACATTGCTGGCAGCTGTCATACCGGTACCCGATGAAATATCAGAATACCAGTTCGCAGGGCTGCTGCGGGGCGCGCGTACGGAACTGGTCAACACCCTTTCCGGAAACCTGTCAGTGCCAGCCCGTGCAGAGATTGTCCTGGAAGGGGCCATCCATCCTGATGAAAGCCATCCAACGGGTTATGAACATGCTCTTGAAGGCCCTTTTGGAGACCATACCGGTTATTACAATGAACAGGAATGGTTCCCTGTCCTGACCATTGACCGTATCACCATGCGCCAGGATCCCGTCTATCTTTCCACCTACACAGGACGTTCACCGGATGAACCTGCCATGCTGGGACTGGCATTGAATGAAGTCTTTGTGCCATTGCTGCAGAAACAATTTCCGGAAATCATCGACTTCCACCTGCCGGCAGAAACATGCAGCTACCGGATGGCAGTCATTAAACTCCGCAAGGCCTATCCCGGCCATGCCAAACGGGTGATGTTCGGCGTTTGGAGTTTTCTCCGGCAATTCCTCTATACCAAGATAATTGTTGTGGTTGATGAAGATATTGATATTCGCAGTCATGAAGATGTTCTCTGGGCGGTATCAACCCGGGTTGATCCTGCAAGGGATACCGTTATCGTTGAGAATACCCCAATGGATTATCTTGACTTTGCCTCACCAGTCAGTGGTCTGGGAAGCAAGATGGGCATTGATGCAACCAACAAATGGCCTGAAGAGACTTCCCGGCAATGGGGAAGGAAAATCGCCATGTCACCAGAGATATTGGCGAAAGTCGATGATATCTGGGAATCATTGGGTCTTTGAAAGAAAGCCTTTGGCCTGTTTGCGAAAAGCAGGTGTTGCGGTAAAATGCTCGCCAGCGGGCCCCTGCGCATTGTGGAATGGTGAAACTGGTCAGGTCGGGAACGAAGCAGCCACAGCCAATCTCCGCGAGTGCCGCAGTCAAGGCTCGCTTTGTTTCTCTGCGTGTCTGCTGGTTTTTCTGACTGGAAATCTCCTGCTGCTGCATTTGTTTTTCCCCTAGCCATGGCAATAAGGTAAAATCGCCCAATGAGTTATCTTGTCCTTGCCAGAAAATACCGTCCCAAGCGTTTTCAAGACCTTGTTGCACAGGAGCATGTTGTCCGTGCATTGACCAATGCGCTTGAAACCGGACGGATTCATCATGCCTACCTCTTCACAGGCACTCGGGGTGTCGGCAAGACGACACTTTCAAGAATTCTCGCTAAATGCTTGAATTGCGAAAAAGGCGTTTCAGCCAATCCCTGTGGGGAATGCGAAGCCTGCCGGGCGATTGATGCAGACCGTTTTGTTGACTACATTGAATTGGATGCCGCATCCAACCGAAGCGTCAACGACATGCAGCAGCTCTTGGAACAGGCAGTCTATGCACCGACAGCTGCGCGTTACAAAGTCTATATGGTCGACGAAGTGCATATGCTGACAGGCCATGCATTCAATGCAATGCTCAAGACGCTGGAAGAACCCCCTGAATATGTCAAGTTCATCCTTGCAACGACAGATCCCCAGAAGATTCCTGTCACTGTCCTGTCTCGATGTCTGCAATTCAATTTGAAGCAGATGCCGGAAGATGCCATCGTATCCCATCTTTCCCATATTCTGGATAAGGAATCCATCGGTTATAAACAGTCCGCCCTGCGCCAGTTGGCACATGGCGCGCAGGGATCCATGCGTGATGCCTTGTCATTGACTGACCAGGCGATTGCTTATGCCGCAGGCAATATCACCGCAGCAGCCGTGCAGGACATGCTGGGAGCCTTGGATCAGGCTTATCTGATACGCTTGCTGGAATGTCTGTCGGCACAAGATGGTGCAGGCATGTTGGCGATTGCTGATGAAATGGCAGCCAGGGGACTGTCCTATCCTGCTGCATTGCAGGAACTTTCAATATGGTTCAACCGTATTGCCATTGTCCAGTGTGTGCCGGCTTATTTGTCTGATGATATGGCGCAGGCAGACGTTCTCCGGTTGTTTGCGCAGCAATTTACGCCGGAAGAAGTACAGCTTTATTACGGCATCACCATCCATGGCCTACAGGAAATTGAACTGGCACCGGATGGATATGCAGGATTTACCATGACGCTTTTGCGTATGCTGGCATTTGCACCATCAGGTGAACCGTGCAGTGTCCAGGCATTGCCCCAGCAGGAGGCGGTCAAACAGCAGGTGCCTCCTAAAGAAAAAAGGATAGTCCCGCCAACAGGCAAGATGTCAGTGACGGCAAGTTCAGGGAACGGACAGCCATCCAAAAAACAGGCAGATAGTCAACCGGACGAGAAGGGTTCTCCTTCTCCATCGGTTTCCAAACCTGTCCCGCAACCGTCTTCAATAGCAGAAAGGTCTCAGATTGTTGCACAATGGGAAGGCAACTGGCCTGCATTGGTGAAGGATATTCCGGTGGGAGGATTGGCACGCCAACTTGCCCAGCAGACGGAACTGGTCAGGTACGCCATGGAAAACAGTGAAATGGTTTTCCTGTTGCGTTCCCCGGCCGCTGCCATCTGTACGGCATCTGCCATTTCAAAACTCAGTGAATGGCTTGCCGGGCATTTCGGATGCCCTGTCAAAATCCGCACTGAAATCGGCAAGGTAGAGAACACCGCCAATCGTGATGTTCGTGAAGCTGAAGCGGCTCGCCAGCAACAGGCAGAAGCTGCGATGCACAATGACCCTTATATCCAGCGTCTGGTCACCGAATTTGGTGCCCAGATTGTCGAAGGATCCATTAAACCAAACGCTAACTGAAACAGGAATACCCTATGAAAAACCAACTGGCAGGCTTGATGAAACAGGCCCAGGCAATGCAGCGCAATATGGAAAAAATGCAGGAAGAACTTGGTAAGACCTTTGTTGAAGGCGAAGCTGGTGCCGGCATTGTCAAGATCCGTATGAACTGCAAACATGCTGTCTCCATGGTTTCCATTGATCCATCCCTGATGGAAGATGACAAGGAAATGCTTGAAGACCTGCTGACAGCGGCATTCAATGATGGCTTGCGCAAAGCGGAAGTTACCGCCCAGGAAAAGATGGCAAGTCTTACCGGCGGTTTCCCGATGCCTCCTGGCATGAAAATGCCATTCTGACAGGGATAACTGTGAAACCGCTTTCTTCACTCCAGCAGTTGATCCAGGCGCTCCGGCATTTACCGGGCATCGGTCCCAAGTCGGCGCAGCGGATTGCCTGGCATTTGCTTCAGCACGACCGTGAAGGCGCTGCCCAGCTGAGTGATGCCCTTTCCAATGCGGTTTCCCGTGTCAGGCATTGCCTTTGCTGCAATACCTTTACAGAAGATGAGATCTGCGATACCTGCCGAGACAGGACAAGGGATGCTTCATTACTCTGTGTGACAGAAACACCTGCAGACCAGGTTGTCATTGAACAGACCATGACCTTCAAAGGTTATTACTTTGTCTTGATGGGCAGTCTCTCGCCGTTGGATGGCGTGGGACCAAAGGAAATCGCTTTCGATCGGCTGATCAAAAGAGCAACAGATGGATTGGTGAAAGAAGTGGTGCTCGCAACCGGATTCAGCAATGAAGGGGAAGCCACCGCCCATTACATTGCTGAAATGCTCAAGCCTCGGGGAATCACAGTCACCCGTCTGGCACGTGGGGTGCCTGTCGGGGCAGAGTTGGAATATGTAGATGTCGGTACCGTTGCCAGGGCTTTCCTTGACCGGCGCAGAAGCTGATATTCCGTTGTAAACATGCCAAAAACCTTTAGAACCGTTTTTTTAGAGGAACACTTTAAGGATAAGCATTGTCAGATCAAATGACATCCCTTAAAATAAAAAGCTAAACAAATTTTTGATGTTGCGGAATATTTCCGGCAGCATACAGTCAACAGATAATCTATTTAGGAAAGTATATGGCCAACTCCGCACAGGCACGTAAACGTGCTCGTCAGGCAGCAAAACGGAATGCACATAATGCCAGTCAGCGTTCCGCACTGCGTACCGCAATCAAATCCGCCAGAAAAGCGATTGCTGCCGGTGACAAAGAAACCGCAACTTCTGTTTTCCAGAAGGCTGTCTCCGTTATTGATAGAATTGCAGACAAGAAACGCATCCATAAAAACAAGGCTGCCCGTCATAAAAGCCGTCTGGCTGCAGCCCTGAAAGCAATGGCTGCGTAATCTGGTAAACGCTGTTTCCAGACAATGAAAGCACGCCTTTGGTGTGCTTTCTTGCTTTCAACCTCTGGAAAAAAACGGCACATTTTCCCAATGTGCCGTTTTGCCGTTTCAATGGACAGATCGGTTATCGGAAACGGTAGCCAAATGACTGCTTAAAACGGTCTTCAATCTCCATGATGGTTGGATGGTGGTTCTGCGCACCCATCTGTTCAATCTTGATCCCTCCCATCAGACTGCCGAGGCTGCCAGAAGTTTTCCAGTCAAAGCCATGCGTCAATCCATAGATCAGGCCTGCCCGGAAAGCATCGCCGCAACCAGTCGGATCAACAGCCCGGGAAACAGGAATGCTTGGGATATCTAGGGAACCGCCATTATTCAAATATATCTTGGCTCCCTTTTCGCCAAGCGTCGTGATATAAGCATCAACCTTGGCGGCAATCTCTGTCGTCGATAAACCACTGTTCTTGGACAAGATCTCCGATTCATAGTCATTGACAATGACATAGGTTGCCAAGTCAATGAAACGGGCCAGTTCATCTCGGTTGAACATCATCAAACCCTGACCTGGATCAAAGATAAAGGGAATGTTGTTTTCAGCGCAGTCTTCTGCATGCTGGATCATGCCATCTTTGCCATCTGGCGCAACAATCGCCAAGCGGATGTTTTCCTGTTTTGCATCTGCGATATGATTTTCATGGGAAAAACCCATCGCACCAGGGTGGAAAGACATAATCTGGTTGTTGTTACGGTCACTGGTCGCAAAACATTGTGCGGTATAGGCTTGATTGATGGTCTTGATATACCGAGTGGAAATTCCTAGTTTTGAAAAATGCTCCAGATAGGGAGCACCATCCAGACCGATAGTTGCCATTACCACAGGATCATCACCCAGCAGCTTCAGGTTATAAGCGATATTGCCGCCTGTGCCACCGAATTCCCGTTTCATCTCAGGAACCAGAAAACAGACATTAATTTTGTCCAGCTGGTCAGGGAGAAGAGCATTGGAAAAACTATCCGGATTGGACATCAAAGTGTCATAGGCGATGGAGCCGCAGATAAGCGCAGTCATAATTCAGTTCAATGAGTAGATAGGTTGGAAATCATGACCCGACTGCTGACAGTCGGAGCATGCCTGAATTCAAAATGCAGCTGCAAGTCATGTTTTGTGGCAGGTTCAATGCCATCGGTTTTTGACAGAGCATCAGGAAGGTAATCCTTGGGTTTCAGTGACCGTGTTGAAAGAGAATGACCTTTGGTATCCATGATTTCAAGCGTCAATTCTGGCCAAGGCAGTCTCTGCCTGCTGGTATTGGCAAGGATTACTTTCTGGTTGAAAGCATTGGGAATCACGGCATCCTTGACAGGCGCTTCATAGGTCAAAGTCAGGTCTGATTCCGGTGTGACAGGCGGTGCGGCAGGCGTTGTCTCAACAGGGCATGAGAGCTGTTCACAGACAGTATCTACCGTTTCTGTCAAGGCAGGCACTTCCTCAACAATTTCCTTTCCATAGTAATAGATACCTGCCAGGCTGCCAGCCAGCAGCAGAATTGCAATGATGAAGAACCAGAGCAGTATCCCCAGAAAGGAAAGTCTTTTCTGGGGAACAACAGGAGAAAGCACCTCTGCTGGTGGAACCGGAAGTGTCCTGTCCACCAGGACAGGTTCCTTCTTTTCCAGACTGTCAGCATCAGGGATTGGCGGTGAAACTTCCGGTGGGTTCTCGATAGCAGGTGCTTTCGGCGAATCAATCTCCAGGCTGAAAGACTGCAGCTGTCGGTCAAAGGCTTCCTGAAGGGATTTTTCGATGCTGGTCAATGAGGGGACTTCTCCGGAATCAACAGGTTCGGTTCCCCTATCAGATACAGGTTCTGTCGCAACTTTGACAGGAACAGGATTTTCTGGTGAAGCTTCCTCTGGCGTTGACGGAGTTTCAATGGCTGTCTGATTGGCGGCAGGAACAGTCAGTGTTTCTGTAACAGCAGATGGTTCGTCAGTTGGGATGACATGATCGGCAGCAATACGCCCTATCAAATGTTCAATCCCATTAAATGGGGCCAGGCAGACACTACAGCGGACCATGCCGGCGCACTGTGAAAGCTGTGTGCCAACAACTTGGAATATCGTACGGCACTTTGGACAACGGGTTGCAAATGCCATGTTATGCTTATAGGGGTTTAGCCTGTCCAGTCAAAGCGACCCAGTCATCACGTTCTTTCCAGACAGACAATGGGATGTAAGGGGCATACGCTGCGATGACATCATCAGCCTGGCTTTCCAGGATACCGGACAATACCAAATGCCCGTTTGCGTTGACGCGCGGTGCCAAGACAGGAACAAGGGTCTGTAAGGGACCTGCCAGGATATTGGCGACAACAATATCATACCTGACACCTTTCTGGGCAGATTCAAACGCATCAGGCAGCCAGCAGCGTACCGATGTTGCATTGCGTTCAGCATTTTCCTGGGTAGCGATGATGGACTGTGGGTCAATATCCACACCGACAACATCAGGAACGCCCAGTTTTACGGTAGCAATAGACAGAATACCGGAACCACAGCCGTAGTCGAGAACAGATTTTCCTTTGGCAGCATACTGTTCCAGCCACTCCAGGCAGAGCCGTGTGGTTGGATGACTGCCTGTGCCAAAAGCAAGTCCAGGATCCAATTCAAGAATGATGCCGTCTTTTTCGCGGCTGTCGTGCCAGCTTGGCACAATCCAGATGTTTTTGCCGATATGGATGGGATCAAACTGGGATTGGGTCAACCTGACCCAATCTTCATCAGGAACATCCCGTGTCGTATAGCCAGGCACTTCCGCCATACCGCAGATAGCGGCTGCTTTACGGGTTAATGCAGGAATATCGGTATCTGGTTCAACCAAAGCGATGATCCGGCTGTTTTCCCAGGCATAGTCATTGGCATCTGCGCCAGGTTCATCGAACATCGGTTTTTCCTGGGGAGTTCCTTCATCCCTGTCTTCTACGGTCACAGACAGTGCACCCGCTTCCATCAAGGCATCCGCATAAGGTACCGTCTCATCAAACCCGATTTCAATGACAATTTCAGTCCAACTCACAGCATACCTCTGACTGTATGGTCATTTCTCAGCTTCCGGGAACATTTCAGCCAGTTTCTGTTCCAGATAATGAATATTGGTACCGCCCTGAATGAACCCGGGATCATGCATCAATGTGCGGTGCAGGTCCAGGTTGGTCTTGATGCCTTCCACCACCATTTCCGACAATGCCACTTGCATTCTGTGAATGGCTTGTTCACGGGTTGCGCCGTAGGCAATGATCTTGCCGATCATGGAATCATAAAACGGTGGAACGACATAGTTTGTATAGACATGGGAATCCACACGGATACCGGGACCACCCGGCGCATGCCAAGTCGTTATCTTGCCGGGGGAAGGGACAAAGGTGAAAGGATCTTCCGCATTGATACGGCATTCCAGCGCATGACCGACAAGACGGATATCACGCTGCTTGTAGCGGAGTTTTTCTCCAGCTGCCACACGGATTTGTTCCTGAATCAGGTCAAGCCCTGTAATCAGTTCAGAAACCGGATGTTCAACCTGGATACGAGTATTCATCTCAATAAAATAAAACTCGCCATTCTCGTATAGAAATTCAAATGTGCCGGCACCGGCATAGCCGATCTTGCTGCATGCCTCGGCACAGCGATCACCGATACGGTCCACCAATCGGCGGGGGATATTCGGCGCAGGGGCTTCCTCAAGCACTTTTTGATGACGGCGCTGCATTGAACAGTCACGTTCACCGAGCCAGATCGCATTGCCAAACGTATCTGCCAAGACCTGGATTTCAATATGGCGAGGGTTTTCCAGGAATTTTTCCATATAGACTTCCGGGTTCCCGAAAGCTTTGCCTGCTTCCAGTTTCGTCATGGCAACCGCATTCAGCAGGGATTCCTCATTCCTGACAACACGCATGCCGCGTCCGCCGCCGCCGCCGGCAGCCTTGACAATAACGGGATAGCCGATTTTGCGGGCAGTTGCAAGCATTTCTTCCTCGTCATCGCCCAGTGCGCCATTGGAACCAGGGACACAAGGAATACCTGCTTTGATCATCGCCTGTTTTGCCGTGACCTTGTCTCCCATCTGGCGGATGGATGCGGGGGTTGGGCCAATAAACGTGAATCCGGATTTTTCAACCCGTTCCGCGAAATCCGCATTTTCAGCCAGGAAGCCATAGCCAGGATGGATCGCCTGGGCATCCGTGACCTCTGCCGCACTGATGATGGCGGGCATGTTCAAGTAACTCTGGGCAGAAGAAGCAGGACCGATACAGACAGATTCATCCGCCAGTTTCACATACTTGGCATCACGGTCTGCCTCAGAGTGGACAACAACGGTTTTAATGCCCATTTCACGGCATGCCCGCTGGATGCGCATGGCAATTTCACCGCGGTTGGCAATAAGAATCTTTTCAAACATAGTACATCAGGTTGTTCAGAAAGCCGAAAATACGGCAGGGAACCAAAGAGGTATGCCGAAGCCTTTTATCCAATGATGAACAGCGGCTGACCGAATTCAACAGGAGAACCGTTTTCAACCAAGATTTTCTTGATCGTACCAGCGGTTTCTGCTTCGATCTCATTCAGCAGCTTCATTGCCTCAATAATGCACAAGGTATCACCGGCCTTGACAGAAGACCCCACTTGAACATAAGGTGGATTGCCCGGTGCGGAAGCACTATAGAAAGTACCGACCATCGGTGATTTGACAACGGTTCCTTCAGGTTCTGCCGGTGCTGCTGGGGCTGCTTCAGCAGTCGGGGCGGCTGGTGCAGCAGCAGGCACTGGTGCCGCAACAGCAGCGATGGCAGGAGGCTGCACCATCAGTGTTGGCTGACCCTGGGCAGAAGTGTTCTTGGCGATACGGACCTTGCTGTCTCCTTCGGTGACTTCCAGTTCAGCAATACCGGATTCGGCGACCAGGTCAATCAGGGTCTTCAATTTACGTAAATCCATAGAAATCCTGAGAAATAACAGTTAAATAATCAAAATCAGTACTTGAGGGCATGTTCCGCAGCCATACGGTAACCATCAATGCCAAAGCCGCAGATGACACCTTTTGCAATGGATGAAAGGAAAGAATGGTGACGGAACGGTTCACGTTGGTGGATATTCGAGATATGCACCTCATAAAAAGGAATATCAACGCCGGACAGCGCATCTCTCAGAGAGACACTGGTATGTGTCAGACCACCAGGATTGAGGATGATGGCATCAACATGTTCAAGCCGGGCCTGATGGATTCTGTCAATCAACGCACCTTCATGGTTGCTCTGGAAACTGGCGAAACGGGCGCCCGCCTGCTCAACAAGCGCACGTACCATGGAAACGACATCATCAAGGGTTTCTTTGCCATAGATATCCGGTTCCCGCGTACCCAACAGGTTCAGGTTTGGACCGTTGAGTAGAAGAATATTTTTAGCCATGGGGGTGAAGAAATGGTTTTTCTGTCCGATAAGTTGCATTTTGCCTCTAAAGTGCTCAAAAATGCAAGAAAAAATGCCGATTTTTACGCTTCGGCGTGTCTTTGATCAGGTGTCTCGCTGTTGATGATATCCATGAAATGCGCCAGGTCAACCCTTTGGGCGAATTCACCGAAAAACCGGTCGGAACGCCGGAGATCATTGGGTTCATAAACAATCAGATAAACGGTTTCATTACGCCAAATGAACTCAATTACCTCGATTATGCGGTTATTTTTCCTGAATTTTGCCAATTCGCCGACTTCAAAGGGTATCCCCTCATTCAGCAGAAACAGCTCAACATCTTTGGCATTATCAGTGAACAACTGGATATGAATGCTGCTATATTCCCCGGCTGTACCATTCAGGACGGCTCCTGTGATATAGGGACAAAAAGGTTGGAGTTTTTTCAGCAGCTGCACAGCAGTCAGCCGGAGATGTTGGAGTCTTGCCGGCTGTTTTTTTGACAGGAAAAGCCGGTTATACTGCCGCAGTTCATTCTCGACAGCCTCATTGTTGGGTAGAATCTCACTATTGGCACGCGTGTTTCCCAGGATGATACGAGCGGCATTCCGTTTAGCGGTTTCATAAGAAACCCCTTCCTCGGCAATAAGTCGTGCAGCGGCTGCTGCAATCTGTTGCTGGAGCGTTGCGGAATCGGTGGAAAACCGGGTAGCCATCAGATTATTGGAGACAATCGTTCAACATAACGGGATTTTAAGCGTATTTATCGGGACTGACCATCATGCATATCCATATTCTCGGCATCTGCGGCACTTTTATGGGCGGTGTTGCGGTACTTGCCAAAGCGGCTGGACACAAAGTGACAGGCTGCGATGCCGGCGTGTATCCACCCATGAGTACCCAGCTGCAGGAACAGGGCATTGAGCTGATCCAGGGATATGATGCAGACCAGATTTCACTGCATCCAGACCTCTATGTCGTTGGCAACGTGGTATCCCGTGGCAATCCGTTGATGGAAGAAATCCTCAATAAGGGACTGCCCTATGTTTCCGGTCCCCAATGGATTGGTGAGCATATCCTGAACAACCGGTGGGTATTGGCGGTTGCAGGTACACACGGCAAAACCACCACTACTGCCATGCTGGCATGGATCCTGGAAGATGCTGGTCTTTCGCCGGGATTCCTGATTGGCGGCGTGCCGGTGAATTTTGGCATTTCTGCCCGTTTGAATGGCGGGGTGGATTCTCCGTTTTTTGTCATTGAAGCAGATGAATATGACACCGCCTTTTTCGACAAACGCAGCAAATTCGTCCATTATCGGCCAAAAACCGCCATCTTGAACAATCTTGAATTTGACCATGCCGATATTTTCCAGGATGTGACTGCTATTGAAACGCAATTCCACCATCTTGTCAGGACTATTGCCGGAAACGGCAAAGTGATTGTCAACAGGAACAGTCCATCTCTTGTCAAGGTAATGGCACAGGGCTGCTGGAGTGAACAGGAATGGTTCGGCGGTATATTGGGCGATGACTGGACATTGGCGGATGCAGGGGATGACAGCTTCCATATCTATTTCAGGGGCGCGTTACAGGGAACCGTCAAATGGGCGCTGACAGGCGACCATAACCGCCTGAATGCATTGGCTGCGATTGCAGCAGCCCGTCATGCTGGTGTAACACCAGCCGTCGCCATTGATGCCTTATCCCGTTTCAAGAATGTCAAACGCCGTATGGAGTGCAGGGGCGTGGTGCAAGGCATCCATGTCTATGATGATTTCGCCCATCATCCGACTGCCATCGCCACCACGATTGATGGACTCCGCCGGAAAATCCGGCAAACCGGCGGACGGATCATTGCCGTACTGGAACCCCGTTCAAACACCATGAAACTGGGCGTGATGAAACAGGCCTTGCCGCAGAGCCTTGCCGGTGCAGACCTGGTTTTCGGTTATGGTGAGAAAACTGGCAAGAATGCATTGGGGTGGAACCTCGCTGAAACACTGGCTCCTTTGGGAGACAAAGCATCGGCTTCTGACGACCTTGAACAACTGGCAGATGCTGTTGTCGCCTCTGCCCGTGAAGGAGACTATATCCTGATTATGAGCAATGGCGGTTTTGGCGGCATCCACCAGAAAATCCTGGATAAATTATCTGCAGGTGTGTAAATGGCAAAGACCATCCTTTACCTGCATGGCTTCATGTCATCACCGGCCTCTTTCAAGGCACAATTGCTGAAAACGGCATTGGCGGAAAAAGCGGCTGACTGCCGCTATGATTGCCCGCAGCTGCCTTTGCCGCCAGCAGAAGCCATAGAAACCGCCATGGCAGCTGTCAAGGACGTTCCTGACCATGAATTAACAGTCATCGGCTCATCATTGGGAGGATATTATGCCAACTGGATTGCGGAGCAGCGTCATTGCAAAGCTGTGCTGCTGAATCCGGTCATTGATCCGTGGCGTATCAAGATATTGGAAGACAGCCCGGACAAAAGCGACCTGCAAGTAAAAGCATGGCTTGATGTCCGTGAAACCTATACAGCGGCGCTGGCAGCCATCCGTGTGAAGACAGTGACAACACCGGACCGGTATCTACTCGTTGCGGCAACAGGAGATGAATTGTTGGACTGGCACCTGATGTGTGACCATTATCGGGATGCCCACCAAATCATCATCAAGGGCAGCAATCATGGCATTTCTGATTTTGAGCAATACCTGCCGCAGGTATTGGCATTCTGCGGTCTGTCCTGAGCGGCAAGGTCCTGTTGCCTGCTCCTCTTTTTTGAGCGTTTAGCATGAATCTGTTTTTTGAAGAATCCGGAGAATTCAAAACTGGCCAGATCATGAGCCAGGCTGGAGAATCCTTCCAGGTTGAACTGCCGGCAGGCAAACGGGTCAAGGTCCGTGGAAAAGATGTCCTTTTCCAGTTTGAAAGTCACGATCCGGCTGGTTTGCTGGAAACGGCCCGCCAGGCAGCCGAAGACATTGACCTGGATTTTCTTTGGGAAGTTGCCGGTGAAGACGAATTTGATTACCTTTCCCTGGGACAGGAATACTTTGGTCATCCCCCTCAGCCTGAAGAATCGGCTACACTGCTGATCCGCTTGCATTCAGCACCGATGTATTTCTACCGGAAAGGCAAAGGACGTTACAAAGGCGCACCAGAAAAAGCGCTGAAAGCGGCATTGGCAGGCATTGAGAAGAAAAGGCAGCAGGCATTGGTCCAACAGCAATATATGGATCAGATGCGTCAAGGAAAACTGCCGGATGTCATCAAGAACAATGTGATCCGGCTGCTCTGCAAGCCGGACAAGAATAGTATCGAATACAAAGCATTGACCGCAGTCTGTGAGGAACAACATCTCTCCGCAGAGAAACTGCTGCTGCAGCTGGGCGGCCTGCCCGACGCCAAAACACTGCATTTTTCCCGCTTCATCTATGACTGTTTTCCGCAGGGAACAGGGTTTCCTGATGTGGCGGCAGGCACGGTCGGCGTTGAACTGCCGGTTTCAGAAGCCAGCGCCTTTTCCATTGACGACATCACCACGACAGAAATTGATGATGCTTTGTCAGTAACCTCGTTGCCTGATGGAAAATATCGGATCGGGGTGCATATCGCTGCCCCTGCATTGGGGATAGCGCCTGGTGACAATTTGGATGTTATTGCCCGGAAACGGCTGTCCACCGTCTATATGCCTGGCGACAAGATCACCATGCTGCCAGACAGAGAAGTGGCCCGTTTTACCCTGGGAGCAGGAGAATACCGTTCGGCACTGAGTTTGTATGTCGTCATTGACCCATCAGACTGGTCTGTTGTGGAAACAGAAAGCCGGGTGGAAAAAATCCGGGTTGCCGACAATCTTCGTCATAACGACCTCGACAGCCTGGTGACGGCGGCAACCCTCGCTTCCGGAGAAGGAGACTATCCGCATAAAGAAGCCATCCAGATCTTGTGGCAATGCACCCAGGCATTTGAAAAACAGCGCATGCTCAAACGGGAATCCTTTGGTCTGCGCCCTGAACAAGTCAACCGCGTAGATTTCAATTTCTATGTGTCAGAAGACGGCATCGTGACGATTGAACGGCGGCAGCGTTCAGCGCCTTTAGACAAGATTGTGGCGGAAATGATGATTTTCGCCAACAGCACTTGGGGCAAGTTGATGGCAGACTGCGGTGTACCCGGTATTTACCGTTCGCAGGTCAGTAGCGGTTGGGGAAATCGCCTGCAGGTCAAGATGGTGACCCATGCCGCTCCCCATCAAGGGTTGGGAGTTGATCAATATGCCTGGTGCACATCCCCATTGCGCCGTTATACTGACCTGGTCAACCAATGGCAGGTTCTGGCATGTATCCAATATGGCAAGACGGCACCATTGACAGCTCCTTTCAGTCCCAAGGATGCTGACCTGTTTGCCATCGTCAGTGCGTTTGATGCGGCATATACCGCCTATGGCGAATTTCAGGGAAAGATGGAACGCTATTGGTGTTTGAAATGGCTGGAACAGCATCAGGTGCATCAGGCGGATGCCGTTGTCATCAGGGACGAAGTTGTCCGCCTGGTCGATATTCCGTTGGTAATTCCTATGCCGGGTATGCAGGCTTTTGCCCGTGGCACCCAAATTAGACTGGAACTGATCGCCTGGGATGACGTTGAACTGACTGTCCAGGCACGATTCCTGGAAGGGGCTGCGGCAAGTCCTGCGGCTGATGGAGACGCAGAAGAGATGGATGAAGATGAAGTGCCAGCGGAATAAACCTTTTCCATCAAGGCAGCAGGGAAAGCAACCGCAATAAGAACTGACAGACAACGGTAACAGGAAGATGAAACCCTTAAGGCAAAACCGCATCCTGATGCTGGGACTGGCATTGTCCATCCTGCTGCATGGACTGTTGCTGCTGGTTCTTCCGGAAATTCCCTTCCTGACAGGCAAGCCATCCGAAATCCGGTCAGACATGGAACTGCGGTTCGTTATCCGTGACCGTTTTCCCGCCGTATCTACAGGAGAAGCGTCATTGGCTATCGGGGAATCGGTGCCAGGCGATGCGTCTGAAAAAGTTTCCACTGGTACCGAAACAGCCTCATTGACGGAAAAGGGGACGGCAGGTTCTCCCGACAATACCGGCACCTCATCATCAGGGAACCCAGCCGAAACAAAAGCAATGCCCTCAATGGTTTCCGGCAGGACCAGTGACGGACAATCCGGTTACCGTGAACCATCTGAAACAAGCGGGGACAACCGGTCAGTGGTTTTCAGACAGGGCGCCGGAAGGCAATCGACTGTCGGGCGCCCAGTCATTACTGCCGCCACCCGTGAACCAGTCTATGCGATGTATTACCGGGCATTCCGGAGCCGGATTGAACATATTGGCAACATCAACTTCCCCCAACATAACGGTGTCAGGCTGTATGGAGAACTGACTGTCCGGATTCCGGTTTACCGGAACGGTGCCATTGATGACCGTGAAGGCGGCGTTTCGGTTGAACGGTCTTCCGGCAGTCGGGAACTTGACAATGCCGCGCTGAACATCGTTCGCCGTGCTGCGCCGTTTGGCCCCTTTCCCGGAAACGCGCAGACGACAGCAGATGTTTGGGTTATCATAACCCGACTGAAATTCACCCGGGATCAGGGGCATCGTCCGCAAGTACAATCAACTGTCCGATGATGCTGTTGACGGAACCACTTGTCAGGAACAAAAAAATGCGTGACCGTTATGCTGTTGTGGGCAATCCTGTTGCCCATAGTCAATCACCGCAAATCCATACCCTGTTTGCCCAACAGACAGCTGAGGACATTGAATACACTAGGCTGCTAGCCCCTTTGGATGGGTTTGAAGCCACTGTCAGACAATTCGTTGATCACGGCGGCCATGGACTGAATGTCACTGTCCCTTTCAAATTTGAGGCATTCAAGCTTGCCACCAGCCATACCTCTCGAGCTGGAACGGCTGGTGCCGTCAATACCCTGCGTTTCGACGGTGACAAAATCCTGGGCGACAACACCGATGGGGCCGGTCTGGTGGCAGACATCACCCGCAATCTGGGGATTACGCTGACAGGTGCAAGAATCCTGATGCTGGGAGCAGGCGGTGCCGCTTACGGTGTCATGCTGCCCCTGCTGGATCAGAAACCTGAACTGCTCCATATCGCCAACCGGACACCGGCAAAAGCCGAGACACTGGCAACTGCCTTCTCCCGTTATGGCAAGACCGCTTCATCCGGTTATGCCGCATTGGCAGGACCATATGATGTCATCATCAATGCCACTTCGGCAGGATTGCAGGATGATATGCCCGCAGTGCCAGCAAATGTTTTCGGACAGGGATCATTGGCGTTGGACATGGTCTATGCCAGCCAGCCAACCGCCTTCATGCGGTTTGCCGCTGAACAG
>CAVERB010000085.1:0-15924 GCA_963618105.1 Oxalobacter sp.
CTACTAATGGACATAAGCGCAACAGGGAATGCTGCGCATAAAAAGGAGAAGAAAAGGAGAAGGCATGAACCGGATTTTCAAGGTGGTATTCAACCAGGTTTTGGGGCGGCAGGCCGTCGTCAGCGAACTTGCCAGTTCCGTCCAAAGGGGTGTCTGCAAGGCAGTTGTGGTGGCAGCATTGGCAGTGGCTGCCGGTGGTGCGTGGGCAAATGATATCGAAAATCAATCGACTAAAAGTAGAGTAGATAACGATGCCACCATCTCGACCGCAACCAATGCTTACGGTTCCACTGCCTCTGGATGGGCGGGGGAGAATGATGATCAAATCACTGACACAGGCGCTTCCTTCTCATCAATAACAACAGGGGCTTGGGTCACCGGCTCAACCGCTTCGGGGTTTGCTACTAGAAAAAGCCAGATTTACGTAAAAAATAAAGCTCATGGTTCCACTGCTTCAGGAAACGCGGAAAATGGAAGCAAGATTTACACAGGTAGCTACGCTTTTGGTGCCATCGCGATGGGCTATGCTGATTCAGAAACAGATGAGGAAGGAAATGTTGTTTCCACTAACCATGTCACAGCCTCCGGCAAAGGTTCCATTGCCATCGGTCATGATGTAGCAGCCGCCAAGGACAACGGTGTGACTAATCGAGTCTGATGAGTGTACATCCCCCGTTAATGGGGTAGAGCCTAGAGCCTTTATTTTGTGGAATTTACAGGTGAAATGGTGCCGAGAGCCGGAATCGAACCGGCACAGTATTTCTACCGGCAGATTTTGAGTCTGCTGCGTCTACCAGTTTCGCCATCTCGGCACATCTTTATATTATTGCCTATTTATGCATTCTCGGCAACAGGTGGTATTGGTTCAGGAACAGCCACGGATTTTTCATCCAGGATTGTCAGGTGCTCGACCAATGGCGGGCGGACGAAGAAGGAACCGACAACCCCGCGCCATTGCAGAAATTCCTGGGAGCTTCGGAAATCAACGGTATGGTTTTCCAGGGTCGCCCAATAATTCTGAAGGACATAGCGTTCAGGGGATTCGATGGATTTGCCAATACGGTAGCCCAGGAATCCCGGTGTTTTTGCAATAAAGGTATTGATGCCATATGCAATGGCTTTATCGAATTCTTCCTGTTGGCCAGGCTGAATCAAGATATCAACCAGCTCAATAATCATAGTGGATTCCTCCATGTCTGAAAGAATATTCTAGCACGTACCGGAAAAATATCACGCTGTCTTTCGGTCTTGTAGCCAATCACGGAGCCATATACAGAGAGGGGTGGCGGCTGGCAGCAGGGGAGATACAACGATATGGTCCTGCCATTGCAAGGCCTGGTTTTCACAGGACACAGGTTCTCCAGACCAATGGTCAACAATGAAGCAGTGTAGGCGGACCTTTGCATGCGGATAGGTATGCGTCATGCAACACCATGGCAATGCAGAGCGCACGGTAATGCCCAGTTCTTCCTGAAGTTCACGGACCAATGCCTGATAAGAGGATTCGCCCGTTTCAATCTTGCCGCCTGGAAATTCCCAGTATCCTGAGAATACCTTGCCTTCAGGCCGTTGGGTCATCAGTATTCTGCCATCAGGAAGCATAAGAATACCAATCGCTGTGTTCACAAGGGGCGGTTGTTCAACCATGATGGTCATTCCAGAGCGTCAGGCTGTCATTGTTGGGATTGAGGGTGTCCGGGACAGCTACCTCAAAATGACGGTAGGTTGCCATGGTTGCAATACGGCCACGAGGTGTCCGCTGCAGGAAGCCCTGCTGGATCAGGTAGGGTTCCAGGACATCTTCAATGGTATCAATTTCTTCTCCGATGGCGGCAGCAAGGTTGGCGATACCGACAGGTCCACCGCTGAACTTGAACAATACGGCTTCCAATAGTTTCCGGTCCATCAGGTCAAAGCCGACCGGATCGACATCCAGCATTTTCAGGGCGGCATCCGCCATGTCACGGGTGATTTTGCCAGAACCGCGCACTTCGGCATAATCCCGTACCCGGCGCAGCAGGCGGTTGGCGATACGGGGCGTACCTCGGGCACGTTTGGCAATCTCCCGGGCGCCTTCTTCAACGATTGGTGCTTTCAGCAGCATGGCGCTGCGGGTCACGATTTTCGTCAGGTCATCCGTATCATAAAATTCAAGACGCGATACGACACCGAAACGGTCACGCAATGGATTCGTCAGCATGCCTGCCCGGGTTGTTGCACCGATCAGTGTGAAAGGTTGCAGGTCCAGTTTTACGGAACGGGCAGCAGGTCCTTCTCCGATCAGGATGTCAATCTGGTAGTCTTCAAGGGCAGGATAGAGGATTTCTTCCACCATCGGCGACATCCGGTGGATTTCATCAATGAATAGTACATCGTTTGCTTCCAGGTTGGTCAGGATGGCGGCGAGGTCGCCAGGACGTTCCAGAACAGGGCCGGATGTCTGGCGCAGATTGACGCCCATCTCACGGGCAATGATATGGGCAAGTGTTGTTTTCCCAAGGCCAGGGGGACCGAATAACAGGGTATGGTCCAGGGCTTCCTGCCGTTTCTTTGCAGCGGCAATAAAGATTTCCAGTTGTTCCCGGACTTTTTTCTGTCCGACATATTCATTCAGGAACTTTGGCCGCAGTGCACGTTCCATTACTTCTTCATTTGAAGAAGTCGGTGCTGCATCAATAATCCGCCGTTCGCTGAAATTGTCAGTCTGTATGCTCATGGAAATCCTGTGTCAGTCAATCATGATCCCAATTAACGCTTGGAAAGGGTTTTCAATGCCATTTTAATCCCATCTGACACGCTGCAATCAGCGGGCAGTTGTTTCACGGCCAATAACATTTCTTTTTCTGAATAGCCCAATGCCAATAATGCGTTTTGAATATCTGTACGATTTGCTTCAGCCGGTGCAGGACCAGTGTTTGACGGGATGGCGGTTCCCAGTTTGCCTTTCAGTTCCAGGAGCAGGCGTTCAGCCGTTTTTTTGCCGATGCCTGGAACACGGCAGAGACGGGCTGTATCTTGCATGACAACCACTTCCGCCATTTCCCTGGCAGAAATCCCGGACAGCAATGCCAATGCAGTTCGCGCCCCGATTCCCGTGATCTTGATCAGCTGGCGGAACAGTGCGCGTTCTTCCACTGTGCCAAAACCATACAGGACATGCGCATCTTCACGGATTGCCAGATGTGTGAACAACGTCACGCCTTCTCCTATGGCAGGCAGGTTGTAGAATGTGCTCATCGGAACATCAATCTCATATCCGACACCATGACAGTCCACCAACAGTTGAGGTGGATTTTTTTCAAGCAGGATTCCCTGGATACGACCAATCATCTGTTACCTCATAAAAACCTGATGGACAGTCATCTTGTTCATCAACGGATAAGCCGCCCACGGCGAATACGGAAAGCACTGCGGTTCTCCAGTGAGGCGGCGTTTTCCAATGTACGGATGGCATCAAAACCATGGGCATGGCAGATTGCCACACCCAGCGCATCAGCAGCATCAGCACCGGGTATTTCCGGCAGTGCCAGCAGGCGCTGCACCATTGCCTGAACTTGCGTTTTGTCAGCTTTGCCATGGCCGACAACGGCCTGTTTGATCTGCAAGGCGGTGAATTCATAGACCTCCAGATCAGCGGCAACCAATGCGCTGATGGCTGCCCCGCGTGCCTGCCCCAGCATCAAGGTTGACTGGGGGTTGACGTTGACAAAAACTTTTTCGATGGCGGCGCAGTCCGGCTGATAGGTTCCGACAATTTCCGTGATGCCATGGAAAATCGTCTTCAGCCGGGTCGGCAGACCTGCATCGGCAGGTGTCTTGACCGTTCCTGAGGCGATATAGGACAGTTTGTTCCCTTTTTTCTGGATGACCCCGAAGCCCGTTGTCCGAAGTCCGGGGTCAATGCCAAGAATCCTCATGATGGTATTTCAGTCGAGCCGATGATCTGCATCATGGGACACCATCTTGTCAGATCAATGACGGAAGTGGCGGATGGCGGTAAATGCCATCGCAATACCATGTTCATCCGCTGCATCAATGACTTCCTGGTCGCGGACAGACCCGCCTGGCTGGATGACGGCCTTGGCACCTGCTTCAGCCGCAATATCCAGACCGTCACGGAATGGGAAGAACGCATCAGAAGCCACAACAGAGTCTTTCAGGGAAAGTCCCGCCTGCGCTGCTTTCATGGTTGCCGTGCGGGCAGAATCTACACGGCTGACCTGACCGGCACCAATACCCAAAGTCATGCCGTTGCCGCAGAATACAATCGCATTGGATTTGACAAATTTCACAATCTTGTAAGCAAACAGCATATCGTCAATCTGCTGCTGGGTAGGTGCTGCTTTGGTGACGATTTTCAGTTTATCTGCCATGGCCTTTGCCGTGTCAGCAGACTGGACAAGCAGACCGCCGCCAACACGTTTCATTTCATAGTTGTTGGTCTGTTTACCCAGCGGGATTTCCAGCAGGCGAAGGTTTTTCTTGCGGTTGAAAACCGCTTTTGCTTCTTCCGTGAAATGCGGGGCGATCAACACTTCAACAAACAGCTTGGCAACTTCTTCGGCCGTACGGCCATCCAATTCGCCGTTGAAAGCAATGATGCCGCCGAAAGCGGCCTGCGGGTCAGTCTGCAAGGCTTTGGTATAGGCTTCCAGCAGATCCTTGCCGACAGCAACACCACACGGGTTGGCATGCTTGATGATGACGCAGGCAGGTTCTTCAAAACTCTTGACGCATTCCCATGCGGCATCGGCATCGGCGATATTGTTGTAAGACAGTTCCTTGCCCTGGAACTGCTTGTAACCTGCAAGTGCACCATCCGGTAGGGATTTTTCACGGTAGAAAGCCGCAGACTGATGCGGATTCTCGCCATAACGCATATCCTGAACTTTCTCGAATTGCAGGTTCAGGATTTCCGGATAAACCTGACGGTTTTGATGGCGCTTGTCGGTATTTAGGCTGGACATGTAGTTTGCGATGGCACCGTCATAAGCAGCAGTATGGGTGAATGTCTTTACCATCAGCTGAAAACGGGTTTCCATGGATAAAGCGCCGTTGTTCCGCTGCATCTCAGCGATGATGTTTGCATAGTCTGCCGGGTCGCAGATCACAGCAACATCCTTCCAGTTCTTTGAAGCGGAACGCAGCATGGCAGGACCGCCGATATCAATATTCTCAATCGCTTCTTCCAGGGTACAGTCTGCTTTTGCGATGGTTTGCTGGAAGGGGTACAGGTTCACGACCACCATATCAATGGTATCAATACCATACTGCTGCAATGCTTGCATATGTTCAGGCAGGTCCCGTCTTGCCAGGATGCCACCATGAATTTTCGGGTGCAGGGTCTTGACACGGCCGTCCAGCATTTCCGGAAAGCCGGTATAGTCAGCAACCTCAGTAACGGCGATACCGTTTTTCTGGAGCAGATCGGCTGTGCCGCCTGTGGACAGGATAACCGTGTCCATAGCAGTCAGTGCTTTGGCGAAATCAACAATGTCTGTCTTGTCAGAGACAGAAATCAACACATATCGGGTCATGGTAAAAACCTAAGTCAAAAAAATGGTTAATAGAGCGTTAGAAGGCATCCAGGTCAAGCAGATTATGTTCCGCCAGTTTTTTCCGAAGGGTATTCCGGTTAATGCCAAGCATTTCCGCTGCCTGGGACTGGACAAACCCTGCCTGTTTCATGACGACCATCAGTACCGGTTTTTCCACCGTTTTAATGATCATATTGTAAACATCTGTTGGTTTCTGGCCGTCCAGGTCCTTGAAATACGCCAGCAGACTGCGTGTGACGGCATCCTGAATATGTTCTCGACTCATTTGTATTCCAATCACAGGCTGCGGCAAATGATTACCGGACAGCCTATAAGCCAAACAATTTCAATATTGTAACCGTTCATTCCGTTCAAGTAGAGGAGAGAAAAAACAATCTACCGCATTCAGCTGCATTTCACAGGAGTCTATCCGGTTCGCCTGTTGCCTCAATACCTCACCGTTTGGGAGAAAACGCGAATACCAGCCGATATGCTTGCGTGCGGTACGGACACCTGCATATTCGCCGTAGAACGTATAGTGCGTCACCAGGTGTTCACGCAGAGTTTCATGCACTTCAGACATTCTGGGTGGTGCCAGCAGGGAGCCCTCCGACAGGAAATGGTCAATCTCCCGGAAAATCCAAGGATGTCCCTGTGCAGCCCTGCCGATCATCAGGCCATCAGCTCCCGTTTTCTCCAGGACTGATGCCGCTTTTTCCGGTGAATCAATATCACCGTTTGCGATGACCGGGATTGACACCCGGGATTTCACTTTGGCAATCGTATCGTATTCCGCTGTACCAAGATAACCGTCTGAACGGGTACGTCCATGCAAAGCCAGTGCGGCAATGCCGCTTTCTTCTGCCATTTTTGCTACGACGGGTGCATTGATATGGTCATGGTCCCAGCCTGTCCGGAATTTCAGTGTCACAGGGACATCCACCGCGTGTACTACTGCCTCAAGAATCCTGCCTACCAGCCATTCATCCTGAAGCAAGGCAGACCCACACCAGTTCGAACAGACTTTCTTGGCAGGGCATCCCATATTGATGTCAATGATCTGGGCCCCTTGATCGACATTGTAGCGGGCGGCATCAGCCATCACTTCAGGAGAAGAACCGACCAGTTGTATGGCGACAGGCGCCGGTTCGCCGTCATGTATCAGACGCCTTCGGCTTTTGTCTGTATGCCATACCTGCGGATTTGCCGCTGCCATTTCTGATATGGCATAACCTGCTCCCAGTTTCCGGCAGAGCTGACGGAAAGGACGGTCAGTCACCCCCGCCATTGGCGCAACCACCAGTCGGTTCGGCATTAGATAAGGACCAATCTGCAACATCACAGTACACCAGAAAATAACAGGTCCATCTCAAGAGATGGGTATCAGAAATGCTTGAAATAATCCACAGGCGGTTTCTTCGCTTCTTCAAGATGCGCTGATTCCTGCCATGCCATTAGTTCAAGCCGTCCTCCTTCATACCAGCGGAAACGGTTGATGCTCGTGTTCAGCACGGGCATCTTGTTCACGACCCCTAGCGGAATGTCCTTTGCCTCACGGTAAGCCGTTTCCAATACTCCGAAATGTGTGATGATGGCAATCGTTTGTCTCAGATGTGCCTTTGCCGTTTCTGCAATCGCATCGCGGGCACGGTAATGGAACTGCCGGGGACTTTCGGTCTTGCGTTCCCCGTCCGGGAAAAACAGGTCTGGTGCAGCAGCTACCCAAGCCTTGTATTCCTCAGGGAATTTCGCCTTGATTTCATCAGAGCGCAATCCCTCACAAGCGCCATAGCACCGTTCACGGAGCCTGCGGTTAACGGTCACAGGCATGTCATGGATTTTTGCAATCGCAAGCGCCGTTTCGTAAGCCCGCTTCAGGTCGCTGGAATAGATGGCATCCAGATGTTCATTTTTCAGGATGTTGGCAAGAGTTTCAGCCTGTTTCCTGCCATCTTCATTCAGGGGAATATCGCTATGCCCCTGAAGTTTCTTCAGCTTGTTCCAGTCTGTCTGACCGTGGCGGATAATCAGAATATCGGTATAGTCTGTCATGCCATTACAGCTTGGCGGCGACTTCAGGATTCAACGAATACACACCCGTGATGGTGGCCTTGTCTAGCACATGCCCTTCGATGGCTTTCCAGGTGTCTTGACCGGAGAATGTCCCGGAAACGGCCAGTTTCTCGACATCCAGTGCATACAGTGTAAATACATAATGATGCGGAATTTCATCATTCCATGGCGGGCAGCATCCATCGTAGCCGAAATAATTTCCCGACATATCCTTGTCAGAAGCAAACCATCCGGTGTAATCATTGATACCCTGACGGCTGCCATCCAGGGATTCAGGGCCCGCTTTGCCACGGGCAGTAATTCCGTTGGAAAACTCACCTTCCTGAATGGAAGAACGGGAAACCGGCAAGTCGATCAGTACCCAATGGAAGAAATCCACACGGGGCAGGGAAGCCGGAACGACCTTGCCTTCCTGGTTCACATTGTCTCCCTGGGACGGCACATCGTAGTCGTGGCAAATCAGTGCCAGGGATTTTGTGCCAGCCGGCAGGTCGCTCCAGGCGAAATGCGGGTTTTTGTTGTCAGACATTGCCAGATGTGCTGCCGGGTCATATTTGCAGAAAGCGTATTGTGCCGGGATGGCTTTGCCATCCTGAATAGAATTGCTCCAGAATTTCATTGCTGCTCCTTCACACAGGTAATAAAAGGAATATTATCATTTTGCCAGGGAAAACAGATTCTGGCATTATTTGCGGGGTGTTTCCAGCCAGAAAGTCACAGGGCCATCATTGACTAATGATACTTGCATATCCGCCCCGAACCGTCCTGTTGCTACCTTGGCGATGTCAGGCTGCTCTTTGGCACGCTCGACAAAATAATCAAATAGTTTTTTGCCCAGGTCAGGCGGTGCAGCGGGTGAAAAGGAAGGACGGGTGCCAGATTTTGTATCTGCTGCCAATGTGAACTGGGGGACAAGCAGTAATTCTCCGCCAATGGCTGAAACCGACAGGTTCATCTTGCCGCATGGGTCAGAGAATACCCGGTAATTCACCAGCCGTTTCAGCAGCATGTCTGCTGTTTTCTCGGTATCTCCCCGTTCTGCACAGAGCAATACCATCAATCCGTTGCCGATACGCCCGATTTCAACCGAATCCACATGGACGGCTGCCTGGCGAACCCGCTGCAGCAAAGCAATCATCAAATACTCCCAATCAATCTGGTATCCGGTCAGGCAGGATACAATGCGCCAAGGATCCTAGGACCTTTGGCCCCTGTCACCGCAGGCAGGTTTCCGGGTTTCCGGACGGTAAACCGATGCGCCAGCCAGGCAAAAG
Source organism: Oxalobacter sp. (assembly GCA_963618105.1). GTDB lineage: Bacteria > Pseudomonadota > Gammaproteobacteria > Burkholderiales > Burkholderiaceae_D > Oxalobacter. The sequence continues at coordinate 8,885 of CAVERB010000085.1, forward strand.
CCAGAGATTCCATATGCATGGGGTTGATACCCAACGCTTGTGAAGACGCCAGTGTTATTTCAGGTTTTTTCGCCTGTAACAGCCGAGCGATGGAACGTACCAGAAAACCGTTCAGCGCACCGCCGCCGCACAGATATACCTGGCTGGTGTCCGGGGCATGCTCCAGGATGGCATCTGCAATCGTTCTGGCAGTCAATGCCAGAAGGGTTGCCTGGATATCCTCACCGTCAGTTGACCATTCAATATCTGCCTGAAACAGATGCCGTTTCAGCCAGCCTAGATGGAACAGGTCCCGCCCAGTGCTTTTGGGAGGCGCTTTTTCAAAGAACGGTTCATCCAGCATGTTTTTCAGCAAGCGGTCAATCACCTTGCCGCTGGCTGCCCATCTGCCATCCTTATCATAAGGCTCACGCAGCTGCTGCTGGATAAAAGCATCCATCAGCATATTGCCTGGTCCCGTATCAAATCCTGTCACAGTGCCATCGGGGTGTAGGATACTGATATTAGCAATGCCGCCGATATTGATGACAGCACGGGTTGTGGACGTTGATCCGAAAACCGTCTGATGGAATGCGGGTACCAATGGCGCGCCTTCTCCGCCCGCAGCAATATCGCGGCTGCGGAAATCAGCAATTACATCAATCCCTGTCAGTTCAGCCAATAATGCAGGGTTGTTTGTCTGGCGGGAAAAGCCCAGTTCCGGACGGTGGCGGATGGTCTGTCCATGCACGCCGACTGCTGTAATGTCCTGCGGTTTCAGGCCTGCTTTGGCGACCAGTGCGTTCACATTCCCAGCATATTTCTTCGCCAACGTATTTGCCGCCTCTGCTTCACGCTCGATTTCATTCACATCCATTCCCTGTAGGCGCATCAACTGTTGACGGAAAGGAATGTCAAAAGGCACATGGGCATCAGCCAGGATTTCAAGATGCCCGCCGTGATAGTCATCAGGGATGGCGGCAAGTACCCCATCGACACCATCCAGGCTGGTTCCAGACATCAGACCGATATAAAGCGCCATGGCTTGTCCTTGAAAGGATATTGGATACGGTTAGGAACTGATCCGTTTTGAAGGGTTCGCATTCAGCTCGGCAAAATAACTCTGCATCCGGTACAAGTGTTTCCTGAAACGCGTCTTGTCGTTTCCGGTCAGCATGACGTTCTGCTGACTGGAGATACCGGAAATTCCTGCAATCTTTGCCGGATCTTGCTGGATGCCGTTCACACGCACTTCATAATGCAGATGAGGCCCCGTACTCATTCCGGTCGAACCGACATAACCGATGATATCACCTTGATGCACACGAAGACCTGGCGTCATGCTGGGATGAATACGGCTCATATGACCGTAAGCCGTGGCATATGTCCCCGTATGCTGGATAACGACGAGGTTGCCGTAGCCACCATGCCATCCTGCTTCACGGACAGTGCCATCTGCTGCCGCATGGATCGGGGTACCGGTCGGTGCTGCCATATCCAGTCCCTTATGGTGCTTCAAGCCACCCGTGACAGGATGGATGCGGTAGCCGAATCCTGAAGAAATCCTGAACTTGTCCAGCGGTGTCCGCAAAGGCGAGGTAAGCTGGGTGGAAGATGCCCGCAGGGAACGTCCCTCAACATCATAATACTCACCCTGACCGGTATATTTTTCATACCAGATCGTCTGGTAATGCACGCCTTCATGGATGAACTCGGCTGCCAACAGGTTCCCCGGTTTTACAAAACGGCCGTCTTTGCGGTAAACCTCATAAATTACATTAAAACGCGAGCCCTTGAGGTCACTGATATCCATATCGACATCAATCGAGAACAGATTTGTAAATTTCTTGGTGATTTCATCAGGTAGCCCCACTTTTTTTGCCGCAGCAAAAATCGTTGTTTCAATCGTGGCGGAACGGGCTTCTACCGCAGTGATAGTGGCAGAAGGTTTCTGCTCACGGGGACCAGCATCTCCTTTCGCATAGACCCGCGGCGTGTCATTGTTGCTGTAGCGTTCGCGATAGTCCTGTCTGGCAATTTCGTCAATCTTGGCAGTCAGGCTGTCTTGCTTGGCTGCATTCTTGGTTCTTTCTGAATACTGACGGGGATCCTTTGGCTTTGCGCGGATATCGCCTTTCTGGGCAGTTTGTTCTTTCGCAATAGGTTTTTCAACAATTGGTTTCCGGGTATTGGAAGGACCGGATACCTGGAATTCTGGCAATGATGAAGACTGGCTTGCCGTCTGTTTTGACGGCTGACTGGGCTGATTGAACCGCTTGGCATATGCTTTTCCACCGGATTCCTGATATTCCGGTATTGAGGTAGCGACGGCATTTTTTTTGGCAGGTTTGCTGGCGGGCTGTCTGGTATGTTGCGTCAGACCAGCTTGCTGGGAAGTCCGTGGTGCTGAAGTCCTAGCGGTAGTCTGTTTTGCAGCCCGCGAGGAGTTCTTGGCTTGTGCTGATGATGTTGCTGGTTTGCGGCTGTCTTGCTGTTTTTCGACAGAAGCAACGGCAGAAGACCGGTTTGTAGCTGACTTTACGGCAGATTTTACAGGAGCTTTTTCTGGCGTTTTCTTTTCAATGGTCTTGCCGGCAGACTTCTTGGCAGTGTCTGCTTTTACAGAGGAAGAAACCGTTTTTTTTTCGGCGGTTTTCGGGACAGCTTTGGCTGCAGCAGACGCTTCTTTTCGTACCGTGGTCCCTGGCGCAGTTCCTGCTGAAGCCGGGAAAGGCACAGCCAATGCAATCCCGAAAACCGGTATGCAGACTGACAACAGCATCCGTTTCAGCATCTGTCCTGCGGTATTGATAAGACGCATCCAGTTTCCCTCTTATTGCTGCAATCAGTTAGAATAGCCTATTTTCATGCGGAAAATAGTCCTGATGTATTGGGAGACCAATACATAGGATGAATGCCAAATTATAGCAATTCAAAACGATAGATATAAGTTAATAATCACCGATGACTGAAAATACCCCGACTCCGGCACCTGTAGAAGAACTGCCACTGACTGATGCTGTCAAAGAAGCCTTTGCGATTGCGAAACGTGGCTGCGATGAACTGCTTATCGAAGCAGAATTTGCGCAGAAACTTGCCCGTTCTGAAAAGACAGGAAAACCCTTGCGCATCAAACTGGGACTTGATCCGACCGCACCGGATCTCCATCTGGGGCATACGGTGGTCCTGAACAAAATGCGGCAGCTGCAGGATCTTGGGCATGTTGTCATCTTCCTGATCGGTGACTTCACTTCCCTCATCGGCGATCCCAGTGGACGCAATGTCACCCGCCCGCCGCTGACCCGTGAGCAGATCGAGGAAAATGCCATGACTTACTTCAAACAGGCAAGTCTGGTGCTCGACCCTGAAAAAACTGAAATCCGCTACAACTCTGAATGGAGTGATGCCCTGGGTTCCCGCGGCATGATCAAACTCGCTGCCATGTACACCGTTGCCCGCATCATGGAACGCGATGACTTTTCCAAACGCTACAAGGCAGGGACACCGATTTCCGTTCACGAATTTCTCTATCCACTGATGCAGGGATATGATTCCATTGCCCTTGAATCCGACCTTGAACTCGGCGGTTCCGACCAGAAATTCAACCTGCTTGTCGGCCGTGAGCTTCAGCGTCAGGTCGGTCAGGAACCGCAATGTATCCTCACCATGCCGCTGCTTGAAGGTTTGGATGGTGTTCAGAAGATGTCCAAGTCAAAAGGCAATTATGTCGGCATCAAGGAACCAGGCAATGTCCAGTTCGGCAAGCTCATGAGCATCTCGGACGAAATGATGTGGCGTTACTACGAACTGCTTTCCTTCAGGTCCATCCAGGAAATTGATGCGCTCAAGAAAGCTGTTGCAGAAGGAATGAACCCCCGTGATGCCAAAGTTGCCTTTGCCCAGGAAATTGTTGAACGTTTCCATTCCAAGGCGGATGCTGAAGCCGCATTGCAGGACTTCATCAACCGTACACATGGCGGCATCCCGGACGATATTCCAACAGTACAACTCACAGGCGCGCCATTGCCGATCGGCAACTTGCTCAAACAGGCTGGTCTTTGCCCATCCACATCAGATGCGATGCGTATGGTTCAGCAGGGAGCCGTTCGCATCAACAGCGAAGTCGTCAGCGACAAGGCACTCAAGGTCGGGGCTGGCACTATGGTTGTTCAGGTCGGTAAACGCCGCTTTGCCAAAGTAGAACTGTCATAAGAAAGAGCCTGCACAAAAACAGGAAAAGCCGTTCGTGTCGCTGAACGGCTTTTCTGCATTTTGGGGATCCTGCCATCAGTCCTCTGCGCTGAAATCCAAGCCCAATGATGCACAGATTTCAGGATGAAAGACTTCCCAGGAAACCTTTGCCCCCTCACTGGCATATTGTGTTCTGGCAGACTTGACATCATCCAACAGCTCGTTCAATCGCACACTGGGACCATAATGCAGCAGCTGCCAGCCAGCATCATTGCAGGCATAGTAATACCCGACACCGCCAGCTACACCGACCCGTGTGAGGAATGTCACATCATATTTTTCAAGTATCGCCTTGCCGACATAGACATCTGTCTTGTCCCATGCGCTGAAAACCATATCCGCCAGTGACTCATTTCCTTCAATACGGACCATCTCCATCTTTGAACGGCCATAAGCGGCAATAATGTCCTCACGTCTGGCAGGAGTCAGATTGGCAGGATTCTTCATGAACACCCCGACAGGATGTGTCTGGGACAAACCATCACCATCCGTATAAGTCAGCCCCTTGGATTGATAGGCAAGAAACCGTAATCCAGAAGCTTCACAGATCCGTACCCAACGGCAGAATGTCTCGCCATACCCCCAGCTGTCTTGTGAATAAAATACACCATCATCCGCCAATAGTTCACACACCAACTGCATATCCGTAAAAGATTGCTGAGGGATATCCCGTTCGTCAGGTGTCATCAATCCTTTGCTGAAAACCGTCATATCCATTGAGGAGGCATACACCTGCGAGGCAATCACCAGATCAGCCTTGCCAGCACCTGTTTTCAGGAAGTTGTCCAAAGACCCTGTGAACGTATGCACATTATCCAGTTTCAGTCCGATGGCCCGGGCGTCTGTCACCAAAGTGGCATCCATGTTAATATCCAGCGCAATCACCTGCGCATTGGGGAACTGCTGTGCTAGGAAACATGCCAATAAACCATTGCCGCAGCCGACATCCACAATCACTTTGCCGGACAGGTCGCCCACTTGTCCCAACAGCCATTCCGTGAAAACGCCTAATCGTTCAGCGTCCTGCTGACCTGCCAGCGCATTCGAGAATTCCAATGATGAATAGATGACACTGTAAGGTGGTTCGCTGCTACCAATCCCATCATCTGCATGAGCATAATCCAGATAACGCTTCGCCATCTCCTTAAATTTCACGGTTAGCCGCTTTTCAAACGCCGTCGTATTCGTCTGTTTTGGGACACCGTGCCCCAGGCAGAATTGCGAAAACACCTGCCGTATCGGTTTGCGGTTTGATGGCTTTTTGACTTGTTTCATTCAGATACTCCATGGCACGGATGATGGTGCCAACAAATAGAAAAGCCTTACTGTATCAGAGGTGGTTGTTTTCGCATATTGGTATTTTGATAAGGCAAGCTTTGTTGGTAAAAATGGGGAAGTTTTGGAAGGCGTATTGAAATAAGAAGGTCCTACCATTGCTGGCAGGACCGGATTCGTTTTCATTCCCGAAGGAAATCAACTTATTGTAGTAACGGATCTCACCCCATAAAGCTACAACAGAATGAGTATAGCTGAATTTCAGGATAACTGCAAACGTCTTAAATTTTTTTATTTTTCCACATATTGTCGATACTGAAAAATCTTGGAAACTGTTTAAAATAAACGCCTTAGCAAATTTCCAGGAGCGTAAAATGGGCAATCATATCATAGGGTTAGATATTGGTATCGCATCTGTTGGTTGGGCGGTTATTGATATTGAGAATGATACTCGCATTATTGATTTAGGTGTAAGAACGTTTGACAAAGCGGAAACTGCCAAAGAAGGGGATTCGCTCAATCTCATCCGGCGTGAAGCAAGACTTGCTAGAAGACGTTTATCGCGCCGTGCACAGAGGTTGCGTCAGACAGCCCTTTTTTTGAAAGAATCCGGGCTGATTGTATCTGAATCTGATTTGCATCGTATATTGCCGAGAAATGCGCAGAAAATAGATGAAGAAGGTAAGTCACCATGGCAATTACGTGCTGAGGGACTTGACCGTTTACTGACCCCCTTTGAATTGGCCAAGGTCATTTTCCATATTGTCAAACATCGTGGATTCCATTGGATCAGCAGCGCAGAGCAAGCCGCTGCTGATAGCGATAAAGAGGGAGGAGCAATCAAGAAAGGGCTTGCTTCCACTGATGCCAGGATGAAAGAGAAAGGTTATCGGACATTGGGGGAAATGATTTGGAAAGATTACCCAGAAGCACAGCGTAACAAAGGTGGAGCGTATGAAAAAGTCTTGTCACGGACAGGACTGGATATGGAATTGAGAACCCTTTTCAGTGTGCAGAAAAAACTGGGCAATTCCTCTATCACTGATGCTTTGGTTGAGGGTATTGTTGGCAATGGAAACCGGAAAACAGGATTGCTTTGGAAACAGAAACCACCACTTCAGGGAGAGGACATCTTGAAGATGCTTGGGCATTGTCGTTTTGAACGTGGTGAATACCGCGCACCAAAAAACAGTTTTGCAGCAGAACGGCATGTCTGGTTGACCAGATTGAATAATCTGAGACTTGTCAAGAATGGTCAATCTCGTGCTTTGACACCAGAAGAACGGGTAGCAGTCCTAAACATGCCTTATGATCAAAAAGGCGACCTGACGTATAAACAGTTGCGCCGGAGATTGGAGAAATCAGGGCTTTGGAATAAAGGAGAATATCGGTTTTCAGGATTACGGTATGGCGAGAAAGATCCGGAAACAGCCATACTTTGTAAAGTTCCTGGTTGGCATGCGCTTGAAAAGGCCTATGAAAGTGCCGGATTGCAAGGAGATTGGAAGCAGATTGCGGACAAGGCATTGTTGGAA
>CAVERB010000085.1:15939-47378 GCA_963618105.1 Oxalobacter sp.
GACTTATTGGATCGGTTGGCATTTATCCTTTCCATCTATAAAGAAGATGATGAAATCCGCGAACAATTAGTCGGTGTCTTGGGAAAAGGGAAAGACAGGCTGGTTGATGCGTTACTGACTATCCGTTTTGACCAGTTCAGTGCGTTGTCTCTTAAAGTGCTGAATGCCATTCTACCGTTTATGAACGCTGGTGACCGTTATGATGAAGCCTGTGCGAAAGCAGGCTATCAACATAGCGCTAAAGGAACAGAAAGTTTTGAGAAAACAAAGTATTTACCTCCACTGTTCAGCGGACGTGATGCACAAGGGACGATGATTTTGAATGAAGAATTGGATGTTCCACGTAATCCAGTGGTATTGCGGGCAATCAACCAGACGCGAAAAGTGTTGAATGCCATCATCAAGAAATATGGCTCACCGTCAGAAGTGCATATTGAGCTCGGCAGGGATTTGTCCCGTAGTTTTTCAGAACGTAATAAGATCGCAAGAGACCAGAAAAAATACGCCGATAAAAAGGAAGTATTGATTGAATTATTCCGGGAACAGTTCAACGCAGAACCCAATGGACGTAATCTGGAGAAATTCCGGCTTTATAACGAGCAGCAAGGCAAAAGTTTGTATTGCATGAGGCCGATTGAGATAGGACGCTTACTTGAACCAGGGTATGTTGAGGTTGACCATATCTTGCCTTATTCCCGCAGTTTTGATGATTCCAAAAATAACAAGGCATTGGTGTTCACTTGGGAAAACCGTGATAAAGGAAACCGTACACCTTTTGAATATCTGGGTACGGATGCGGACAGCTGGCATTGGTTTGAAGAGCATATCAAGTCGTTGAAACTTACGCAGGCGAAGCGGCAACGTTTGCTACGGAAAAACTTTGAGGGGGATGCGCAGAATGAATTCCGTGACCGCAATCTCAATGACACCCGTTATGCCAGCCGTTTTTTCAAGAGTTATGTCGATGCCTGCCTGAAACTTGAAAATCCGCTTAGCAAGGCAGGAGCTGTCAGTGTCAATGGAGCTTTGACATCTTTTCTACGGGCGCGTTGGGGGTTGCTGAAAAACCGTTCTGAAAATGACCGTCATCATGCGATGGATGCAGTGGTGATTGCCTGCTGTACAAGGGCAATGAATAAACGCATTGCGGAATATTCAAAAAACGAAGAAATCCGCTTTGCCAAAGAGGGTTATATCGATCAGGAAACAGGGGAAGTTTTGAACTTGGCGGCATTGCGTAAGTTAGAAAATCGTTTTCCGGTTCCTTGGGAACATTTCAGGGATGAATTGTTGGTTCGTCTGTATTGCAATGACCGTCAGAAGTTGCGGGAAGAACTGGCTAAATTTGGGACTTATCCAGAGAATGCTCTGAAAGCTGTGAAACCATTATTTGTTTCCCGTGCGGTTCAGCGCAGGGGAACAGGCGCTTTGCATAAAGAAACCATTTATTCCCAGACGGCAGAGCAGAAGAAAACCGAGACCGTTACCCGGAAGATTCCACTAATAGAGCTGAAACAGTCACATTTCAGCAGTCTGGTGGATTATGAGCGTAATGCCAGACTTTACGAGGCTATCCGCGAAAAACTGGAAACAGCGGGATGGGATGGCAAGAAAGCCTTTCCGGAAGGGGCGATGCAGATGTTGGACAAAGATGGTAGGCCGAACGGCACAATGGTTAAGTCGGTGCGGATGACAGAGAAGAAAACAGGAACTCCAATCCGTGGTGGCCTGGCGGAAAATGGGTTGATGCGAAGAGTGGATGTCTTTAAGAAGAATGGTCAGTATTTCTTGGTGCCGGTTTATTTCTGGCATAAAGAATTACCAAATAGGGCGGTATCTGCAAATAAGCCAGAAAATGATTGGATTCAGATTGATGAGCGATTTGAATGGTGTTTTTCGTTGGTAACGAATGACTTGATTCACCTTAAGCTGAAGGATCGAGAATATCTTGGGTATTTTTCAGGATTGGACCGGGCAACAGGAGCAATCAACATCACGGTTCATGATAGGGATGAAAAGAGCGGTAAAAAAGGTATATTTAGGGGTATTGGAGTTAGAAATGCCCTAATCTTCAAAAAACTTGCGGTTGATGTGTTGGGCAACGTGTATGCTTTGCCTGGAGAGCCTCGCCGTGAGCTGGCGTAGTATCATTATTTCCAATCCCGCCCGTTTGCGCAGGGAACATTACTCACTGGCAATCGAGCAGGAAGAGGCGGTTTTTGTTCCGTTTGAGGATATTGCGGTCATCGTTTTAGATAGTCCAAAGATTACGCTGACCCAACCAGTGCTGGCTGCATGTGCAGAATGCGGGATTGCTTTGTTCAGTACCGATTTCGCGCATACCCCCAATGGGGTGTTTCTGCCGTTCGGTACGCATACGCGAACAACCCGCATATTGCGGCTGCAGCTCAGGGCGACCCTTCCGGTCAAGAAACGTATCTGGGCGGAAATCGTCAAAGCCAAGATCCGTAATCAGGCAAGGTGTTTGCGGTATGCTGGACAGCCAGATGATAACAGATTGGAAAAACTGGCATTGGCAGTCCGTTCGGGTGATGTCGGGAACTTTGAGGCAAAGGCGGCGAAATGGTATTTCGACAGGCTGTTTGGCAATAGATTCAGCCGTATTCAGGAAACGCCTGTCAACGCCTGCCTTAATTATGGTTATGCGGTGCTCCGGGGGGCGGTTGCCCGGCAGCTGGTATTGCATGGCTTGCATCCACCGATGGGCATATTCCATAGCAATGAACAGAACGCGTTCAATCTGGCGGATGACCTGATAGAACCTTTCCGTCCAGTGGTCGACCTTTATGTTGCGACCCATCTGCCAGCCATTTTGAAAGCGCCAGACATTCCCAAGGCATCGTTGGTTCGGTTACTAAATGTGGATATGGTGATGCCGGAAGGTGTAACCGCCGTTTCAACCGCCATAGAATATGCCGTGGAAAGTTTTGTCAGGGTACTGGACGGAACTGATAAGAACTTATCGCTACCAGAACTGATACCGATACGGACACATTTCAGGGAGACATAAAATGTCGGTTGAACTGAGGCGTCCTATGCGATTACTTGTTTTTTTTGACTTGCCGACCATTACCCGTGCCAATAAGCGCGCATATGTCCTTTTTAGACGTTTCCTGATCAATAATGGTTTTGACATGATTCAATGGTCAGTCTATGGACGTATTCTCTCAGGACGGGAAGCAGAACAGATGCATTATCAGAGAATCCGTGAGAATCTTCCGCCAGAAGGTTCTGTGCGTTGCATGACAGTCACAGAAAAGCAGTATGCAGGTATCCGGTTGTTGGTTGGAAAACCTAAAAAACAGGAGAAGAAGGTCAATGCAGACCAGCTTTTGTTGTTTTAAAAAAGCCTGAAATCTGTGAAAGAACACAGAAAATCAGGCTTTTTCTAGGGCTAAATTCCTTCAACTTATTGAATATCAATAAGAATCCAGAGACAGATTGTAGCTTTATGGGGTGAGATTGGAAACTACAACACAAAGATTTGAGGAGGCACGTGCCCGTTAATTGTAGCTTTATGGGGTGAGATTGGAAACTACAACTCAGGACCGGTATAACGAGTATCGCTATCAATTGTAGCTTTATGGGGTGAGATTGGAAACTACAACTTGACCTTTATTTTTTTCCATTCTGCCATTATTGTAGCTTTATGGGGTGAGATTGGAAACTACAACCCTGACAGGCTCGTGGTGCTCTATGCGCTGATTGTAGCTTTATGGGGTGAGATTGGAAACTACAACTGACTGGTAAGACGAAACAAGCGTTGACGGATTGTAGCTTTATGGGGTGAGATTGGAAACTACAACGCGTGCATTGCAGGGATCGCCTGCTTCGAGATTGTAGCTTTATGGGGTGAGATTGGAAACTACAACACACGGTTACGTTTTGTCATTGATGTCGGTATTGTAGCTTTATGGGGTGAGATTGGAAACTACAACTGCCGATGTGCGCATACATCATTTTTTTGTATTGTAGCTTTATGGGGTGAGATTGGAAACTACAACACATGGTTATGTTCTTTCATTGATGTCGGTATTGTAGCTTTATGGGGTGAGATTGGAAACTACAACTATGATGCAGCGACCTTCTAGTTATACAATACAACTTCCTGGGCGGTCTTTTCATTTATCTGGAAATTGTAGCTTTATGGGGTGAGATTGGAAACTACAACAGGCGGACAGCGGCTACCGCACTGGCGGACATTGTAGCTTTATGGGGTGAGATTGGAAACTACAACTGAGATTAGATGACTACTTGGATTCACATGATTGTAGCTTTATGGGGTGAGATTGGAAACTACAACAGAACAATGATGGAATACTTCAAGAATGCAAATTGTAGCTTTATGGGGTGAGATTGGAAACTACAACCAGGTTTGTGTTGGAGAAATATTACATCAAATTGTAGCTTTATGGGGTGAGATTGGAAACTACAACATGGGCCAACTTGTTCCAATTGGACTTACTATTGTAGCTTTATGGGGTGAGATTGGAAACTACAACATGTAATTATTGAGCCATTGCATAACTTGAATTGTAGCTTTATGGGGTGAGATTGGAAACTACAACTGGTGCTTCTGTTTTTTCTCAACCTCGTATATTGTAGCTTTATGGGGTGAGATTGGAAACTACAACTATGACAATACCATTGCCGCCGTTCTCATGATTGTAGCTTTATGGGGTGAGATTGGAAACTACAACAGGCGAGCTTCATGAAAATCAAGTTATTAAATTGTAGCTTTATGGGGTGAGATTGGAAACTACAACTATTAAACAATATGTTTATCTGATTGTCAAATTGTAGCTTTATGGGGTGAGATTGGAAACTACAACTGAAAAATGGTCTGGTACTTATCGTAATTCATTGTAGCTTTATGGGGTGAGATTGGAAACTACAACAATCATCCCTCGTGTTGCTATCAGCAGATGGATCTTGTGCTTACCTGTCTGATGTTGAAGAATTCAACTGAATCACAGTTGCATAATGTCAGAATGGCAAGACACGATAAAACAATCCGTTCTCTCAGGAAAAGACTAGTTCCTGCTGGCATCAAATGGGATGACATTGTTGCTTTATTATGCTCACTTGGTTTCAAGATGCTCAAGGATGATAGTTCGCGCAGGAAGTTTTATCATGAAGAAAGGGATGTGTTGATTATTTGCCATTAACCGCATCCCGGTATTGAAATCGATAAAGGGTGTGCCAAGGATATCTGCAAGAAACCGGCAGAATCTGGTTTGATATAACAGGGATATGTGATGGTGACTGTGAAATACAAAGGGTATGAAGGCTCAGTCGAGATTGATTTGGAGCGGAATGTATGTTTTGGAAAAATCCTGTTCATCAATGACCTTGTTACCTATGAAGCATCAGATCTCAAAGACATCCAGAGGGAATTTGAAGCAGCGGTGGATGATTACTTAGAAACCTGTGAACAGTTGGGGCGCAATCCCAACAAGTCATATAAAGGTTCTTTCAATGTCCGCATTTCACCGGATATCCGAATATCCATCGTCAGGCAGTGATGACTGCTTATCAGAAGAGTCTTTTCCTGAATGATTATGTGGGCAGGGCAATCCTGAATGAACTAAAAGGAAACCATGCTGGTACAACGCTTTGATTGTTGAGACCAGACACCACAAGGAAACTTTTCAACTGAATAGATTCCCTATTAAGCCAATCCATCAAGTCGTCAGCTGATCCCTGCCAATCCGCTTAACACCATGCACATGACGGACACGGCGCATCAGACTTGCCAGATGGTTCCGGTCTTCAACCTGGATGGTGAACTTGAACAGAGTGAATGGTCCCTGCATCTCGATCTGGACAGCGGTGATGTTGACTTCCGCGTTGCTGATTTCACCGGTGACACGGGCAAGTACCCCCTGTTCCTCAACTACCTGGACATTGAACCGGCATTCAAACCGTTTACCAGCAAGTTCGCTGCCCCAGTCCACATTGATCCATTTTTCAGGTTCCTTGGAAGATTGGCGTTTCGCTGTCTGGCAGTCTTCGCGATGGATGACAAGCCCTTTGGTGGCGTTGAGTTCACCGACAATACTGTCTCCGGGAATGGGCTTGCAGCATGGTGCCATGGTGACATTAAGTCCTTCACTGCCATAAATGACAACGGGTTCGTTTTTCTGGACCGGTGTATCGGAGCTGGTTTCTCTGGTCGGTTTCTCGCTGGTTTCAGCGATAAGGGCAGAAATCCGGCGGGCGACGAGGATAGCAATGCGTTTGCCGGTGCCAATATCCGCATAGATGTCTTCCAGCTCTTTGGCACTCGTTTCCCGAAGGAATCTGGTGAGGACATTCTTGGGAATATCATCGATATTGACATGCACTTTCTGGCAGGACTGTTCAAACAGCCGTTTCCCGATTTGGGTCGCATCAGCGATATCGACAGAGCGCAGGTAACTGCGGATGCGGGAACGCGCCTTGCCAGTGCGGACGAATTCAAGCCATCTTGGATGCGGACGGGCATCAGGTTCAGTGACAATCTCGACAATATCCCCGTTCTGCAGCTGGGTGCGCAGTGGCACGTTCATCCCATTGATCTTGGCAGAAACCGCATGGTCGCCGATTTCGGAATGGATGTTATAGGCAAAGTCAAGCGCAGTTGCGACCCTCGGCAGGGCGATGATCTTGGATTTCGGCGTGAACACATAAACAGAGTCAGGGAACAGGTCAACTTTGACATGTTCTAAAAACTCAGTGGCATTGCCGGTCTGCTGCTGGATATCGAGCAGGGATTGGAGCCAGCCAAGGCTGTGACGCTGGATTTCGTTGAGGTCTTCCCCGCCGGTTTTGTAAAGCCAGTGTGCGGCGATACCGCTTTCAGCGACATGATGCATGTCATGAGTGCGGATCTGGAACTCAACAGGAGTGCCATAAGGCCCGATCAAGGTCGTGTGCAGCGACTGATAACTGTTGAGTTTCGGAATCGCAATATAGTCTTCGAATTTCCCCGGCATCGGTTTATAGATGCTGTGGAGCACGCCCAATGCAAGATAACATTGGGGAATGGTATCCACGACAATACGGAAACCATAGATGTCAAGCACCTCATCAAAAGTAAGGTGTTTGCTGCGCATCTTGCGGAAGATGCTGTACAGCGTCTTCTCCCGGTCATAAAGCTCTGCATGCAGGCCGTTCTTTTCTAGGGCAGCGCTTACGGCATCATGCACCTGTCCCAACAATGGGCGGCGGTCTTTACGGGACGTATTAACCGCTTTTGCGAGGGTTTCATACCGGAACGGATAAAGATGATGGAACGAAAGGTCCTGTAACTCACGGTAGAGTTTGTTCATGCCCAAACGGTTGGCGATTGGCACATAGACTTCCAGCGTCTCGCGGGAAATGCGGTGCCGTTTATCATCGCGCATGGAACCGAGGGTCCGCATATTGTGCAGACGGTCAGCCAGCTTGACGAGGATGACCCGGATGTCTTTGGACATCGCAATGAGCAGTTTCCGGAAGTTCTCGCCTTGTCCATCCATCCATGACTGGAACTGGATTTTCTCAAGTTTTGAAAGCCCATCAACCATATAAGCGACAGAAGGACCAAAACGTTCCACCAATTCATTGAGGGAAACATGCTGGTCTTCAATCACATCATGCAAAAGTGCGGCAGAAATAGCCTGGGCATCCAGTTTCCATTCTGAACAGATTTCCGCAACGCAGAGCGGGTGCGAGATATAAGCCTCACCGGATTTCCGGATTTGCCCCAGATGCATTTCATCTGCGAAACGAAAAGCGTCAAGTACCTTGTCAATATCTGCAGGAGACAGATACTGCTTGAGCCGACGGACAAGATGCGAGAATGTGACGACTTTCGGGTGTGAGATAGACGAGACAATCTGGGCGATACTCTCGAATTTCTTGACAGGAGGATCTGCTGTTTCAGCGGCTGCTTCGACCATGCTGCCATGTATTGCCTCTGATTGGTTCTGTGTTTCCATCATGGTCTTCCCTCAAGTCTGAAATTTGCTGGCGATGTCTTAGCCGGTGCTGGTCTATAGCACCGGCAGGAAGGCTTTTCAATCAGCCTGGTACCTTCCTCAGCATTTCAGTGCCGATATACCCTTCTGCGATTTCGCGCAGGGCAACAACGGTCATTTTGTCTTTTGCATCGACTTTCGGGGTATGTCCCTGCAACAGCTGACGCGCACGGTAGGTTGCGCAGAGGGTCAGTTCGAAACGGTTTGGTATTTTTGTCAGGCAATCTTCAATCGTAATACGTGCCATATTTTTCCTATATGTTGAATACTTGAACTTGGCGGTGATCCTGAATGGAGCCGCATCAACCAATGATGCCGAATTCCGCAAACAGCGCCTGATTTTTCAGCGCTTGCTGTTGGGTCCGGCAACGGGCTGATTCAATCACGGCACTGAGCTGTTTCAGTGCCAAGTCAAAGTCTTTATTGATGATAACATAATCGAAATCGGATGCATGGCTTATTTCAAGCGCAGCACCCTGAATCCGCCGTTTTATGGTGTCTTTGGAATCCTGTCCCCGTCTGTTGAGCCGGTTTTCCAATTCTGCAATGGAAGGGGGCAGGATGAAAATACTGACTGTATCAGGAAACTGTTCTCTGATCTGCAGCGCACCTTGCCAGTCAATCTCAAGCAGGACATCATTGCCTGCCTGAAGCTGTTCGAGCACTTTGAGCCTAGATGTTCCGTAATGGTTGTCATGGACAAGGGCATATTCCAGAAACTCACCATCATCAATGCTTTTCCGGAAAGCTTCTAGGGTTGTGAAATGGTATTCCCTGCCATGCACTTCGCCAGGGCGGGGGTGCCGTGTCGTGGTGGAGATAGACAGTCTGAGCGTCGGGTCTGCCTTGAGCAGTGCGGCAATAAGTGAAGATTTTCCGGCACCTGAAGGTGCAGAAATCGTGAAGAGCGAACTGCCTGTTGACAACGATGCTGTCTGGGATGTCTTTATCATAACCATGAAAGAGTCGTCAGGAAAACAATATCTGGGAATGTATGGAGTCTGGATTACAACCAGAACAAGTACCAAGGCATTTCTGCTGGTTCTCCCCCAATCTTTGCCGTGCTGTTGGGGAAGTTGTGATTGAAAATCCTTTCTGTATCGGCACTGAGGTCAAACAGTCCAAGGTGACGGTATGAAGAGGCAAGGATGAGCAGTGCTTCTTCCGCCTCAGGAGAATCCGGATATGTTGACAGCAGTTTCTGTGCACGGTTGGCAGCAGCTAGGTAGCATTCTTTTTTATAGTAGAAACGTGCGACATGGATTTCATAGCGCGCCATCATAGACAGCAAGTAACGCATACGATAGATAGCATCCTTGGAATACTTGCTGTTTGGGAAGCGTCTGACCAGCATCTTGAAAGAGTCGAACGCATCCTGTGCCGCTTTCGGGTCACGTTCTGCCAAGTCCTGCTTGAAGGCAAAGTTGTAGAAACCGACCTTGTCATTGAAATTGATCAAGCCCCGCAGGTAGAGCATATAGTCGAGCGCTGGATGGTTGGGATGGAGCCTGATGAAACGTTCAACCTCTGTCAGGGCTTTTGCCTGCTCGCCATCGCGGTAATAAGCGTATGCGATATCAATCTGTGCCTGCTGCGCATAAACACCGAATGGATAACGGGATTCCAGCTTTTCATACATTTCGATGGCTTTTTCATAGTCACCACCACGCATAAGCTCACGAGCTTCGCGGTACAATCTCTGTGGCGGCCAATTGAGGGTCTCATCAAGCTTTTCAGGCAGCAGACCACATCCAGCTAACGAACAGGCTAGCAGGATGGTAAATAGTTTGACTAAAATCTTGCGCATGATATAAGCAGGAAAGCGGAATGTAGCCAATCGGCAAATTTACCACGCATTATAGCGGATAGGAATAGCAGTGACTGAAATTACTCCGATAAATGTATCAGACGACCGACAGGACAGCATTGATGATGAAGACATTCTGCCTGAAATGGCGCCTGTCCAGTTTGTGCTGACATTGGCTGAAAGCGGCGAACGGCTGGACAAGGTCGTTGCCCGTCATTTACCTGCCTATTCCCGCAGTCGTATCCAGAAATGGATTGAACAAGGAGATGTGACGGTGAACGGGGCATCAGCCAAGCCGAAACAAGTCATGGCAGGGTTTGAGGAAATTGCCGTGATACCCCGCCTGTCTGATGAAGAAACCGCATTTACACCTGAACCAGTGGCTTTTCCGATTGTGTACGAAGATGACGATCTGCTGGTGGTGAATAAACCGGCTGGGCTGGTAGTGCATCCTGCGGCAGGCAACTGGCATGGGACGCTGCTGAACGGCATACTGCATCATTTGCCGAAAAACACATCAGTGCCACGGGCAGGGATAGTGCATCGGCTGGATAAGGATACGACAGGCCTGATGGTTGTTGCGAAAACCGTTGAATCGCAGACAGATCTGGTGCGTCAGCTGCAGGCGCGGACAGTGCATCGGGCGTATTTCGCCCTGGTTTGGGGAGAACCGGCGCATGAAGGGACAGTCAGTGCGCCGATTGGCAGGCATCCCAGGAACCGGGTCAAGATGGCCGTCTCGACAACAGGTTTTGGACGTCATGCCGTTACACATTTCCAACGGCTGGCAACCGGTATCCTGAATGGCAGTCAGGTGAGCCTGATAAAATGCAGGCTGGAAACCGGCAGGACCCACCAGATCCGGGTGCATATGCAGGCAGTTGGTTGCCCATTGGTGGGAGATCCGCTTTATGGCAGACCGCATCTGACAAGCGTGTTTCCCCGTCAGGCATTGCATGCTTTCCGGTTGGAATTGTTGCATCCTGGACAGAAAGTCCCTGCTGCATGGACAGTGCCGATGCCTGAAGATATGGCGGCGCTGCTGGAAAAAGCTTCGATTCCCCTAGATGGAAGTTGGTATGGAACGGATAATCCCTGATTGGCCTGCACCTGAAAAAGTCAGGGCTTTTTCAACATTGCGGACAGGCGGATTCAGCCGCCCACCCTATGGCGATGCCAACGGTGGTTTGGGGCTGAATTTGGGGACACATGTCGGGGACGATCCGGAAGCCGTGCGGAAAAACAGGGCATTGCTGCGGGCAGGCCTGCCTTCAGAACCAGTCTGGCTGAATCAGGTACATGGTGCTGATGTGGTGGAAGCCGATAAGGTTTCAGGCATCCCCGATGCCGATGCAGCTTGGACAACTGTTGCCGGTAAGGTCTGCATCATCATGACAGCGGACTGTCTGCCGGTGCTGCTTTGCGCCGTCGATGGCAAAGCGGTTGGCGCCGCACATGGCGGCTGGCGGGGACTGGCGGCTGGCGTATTGCAGCATACGGTGAAAGCCATGCGTGCAAGGAGCGATGCTCCCATCATGGCATGGCTGGGACCCGCTATCGGTCCCCAATCGTTTGAAGTCGGTTGCGAAGTACGGGAAGCATTTGTCAGCCAGAATCCGGCAATGGCACCCTCTTTTGTGCCGGAAGCAGGCGTACCGGGCAAGTTCATGGCAGATATTTACGGCATAGCCCGTACCATCCTGGAGAGACAGGGGATTACAGCGGTTTATGGCGGTGACAGATGTACGGTGACAGAAGCGGCCTGTTTCTATTCATTCAGGCGTGACCAAGGCAAGACCGGACGCATGGCGACAGGTATCTGGCTGTCAACATCATAAAACCGGAATAAAGCATCAGGATAATCATAAAACGTCTTGCAGATGAACCAGTTGGCAAGGCAAAGATAACAAAAAATCCTCAAGGGATAAGACAGGCAGGTCAATAGGGAGGCAATATGGACAAGAGCAACAAGGTGGGGTTCATTTCGCTGGGCTGCCCGAAAGCGTTGGTGGATTCCGAGAAGATCATTACCTGGCTGCGGGCAGAAGGGTATGAGACTGTCAGCAGTTATGATGAAGCCGGCATCGTGATTGTGAATACCTGCGGTTTCATCAATACGGCACAGGCCGAATCGCTGGAAGCGGTTGCCGAGGCATTGGCAGAAAACGGCAGGGTGATTGTCACCGGATGCCTTGGTGCCAAGCAGGACGCCAAAGGGGTAAACCTAATCAAAAGTGTCCATCCGAAAGTGCTGTCGGTATCCGGTCCTGATTCTGTGCAGGAAGTGATGGATGCCGTCCATAAATACCTGCCGAAACCGCATGAACCGTTCATTGACCTGACACCGCCGACAGGGCTGAAACTGACACCGAAGCATTATGCCTACCTGAAAGTTTCTGAAGGATGCGGTCACAAATGCACCTTCTGCATTATTCCTGACTTGCGGGGACCATTGCAGTCTTATCCCATCGGTCAAGTGCTTGATGATGCGGAAAGGCTGTTCCAATCTGGCGTGAAAGAACTAATGGTGATTTCACAGGATACGGGCGCTTATGGACTTGATATCCGCTACCGGACAGGCTTTTGGGGCGGGCGGCCAGTCAAGAGCAATGTCTTGGGGATGGTTCAGCAGCTAGGCAGACTGGCGCAGCAGTATGGCGCTTGGGTGCGCCTGCATTACATTTATCCTTATCCGCATATCGATGACCTGATTCCCCTGATGACGGATGGATTTGAAGGCGGTGTCGTACCGTATTTGGATATCCCCTTCCAGCATGCTCATCCGGATGTCCTGCGTAGGATGAAGCGTCCGGCAAATGGTGAAAAGCATCTGGAACGCATCCGGCAGTGGCGTAAGCTATGTCCTGACCTCACCATCCGTTCCACATTCATTGCGGGATTCCCGGGCGAGACAGAAGACGAATTCCAGTACCTGCTGGACTTCCTGCAGGAAGCTCAGCTTGACCGGGTCGGCTGTTTTGCCTATTCCCCGGTCGAAGGCGCGGCAGCCAATGACTTGCCTGGGGCATTGCCTGAAACCGTGCGCGAAGAACGCCAGGGCAGGCTGATGGCATTACAGGAAACCATTTCTCATGCGCGTATGCAGCAGAAGATTGGCAAGACACTGCGGGTGATTGTCGATGAAACCGTCCGAGGCGGTGCCATTGCCCGTTCCACTGCCGATGCACCGGAAATTGATGGCGTGGTTTACGTGCAGAAACCAAAAGGCAGCCGCAGGAAACTGTCTCCAGGCGATTTCATTGATATTGCGGTACTGGAAGCCGATGCGCATGACCTGTGGGGCGAATGGCTACCCCAATCAGGTCAATGAAACAGTCAAAGGAAAGCAAGAACCATGAAAAAAACACTGTCTATTGAAACCCGAATCAATCATAACCGTTATACGCCGCCTGAAGGCTTCAAATCCTATGCTGAACCTGTGTACCGTGGGTCAACCATCCTTTTCAGAAACCTGACGGAACTGCGTTCCCGGTCAGGATTGAACCGGGACGGCTATGCCTATGGATTGCATGGGACACCGACTACCTATACCCTTGAAGCGCAGTTGGCGGCAGTGGAAGGAGGAAACCATGCACTGCTGGTTCCCAGTGGGTTGGCAGCTATCTCTCTAGTGGATTTCGCTTTCCTGAAAACAGGGGATGACATGCTTATCCCTGATGATGCCTACAATCCCAATCAGGAAATGGGCAGATGGCTTGCAAGAGATTATGGGATCTCCGTCCGGTTCTATGATCCGATGATCGGGGCGGGGATTGCTGACCTGATTCAGGAAAATACCAGACTGATCTGGACAGAAGTGCCTGGCTCCATCACGATGGAAGTGCCAGACTTGCCGGCAATCTGCAAGGCGGCGCATGAAAAAGGCGTTGTTGTGGCATTGGACAACACCTGGTCAGCAGGGCTGGTCTATGATGGTTTTGCGCATGGCGCGGATGTTATCGTCCAGGCACTGACCAAATACCAGGGCGGAGCTTCTGACCTGCTGATGGGGCAGTGATCGTCAAAGACCACAGCCTGTTCAGAAAAATCGGTACTGCACGTGTACACCTGGGGTTGGGTGTCAGTGCTGATGATGTGGCACTGGTTCTGCGCGGCTTGCCGACAATGAAACTGCGCTTCGAGAAATCAGGCGCTTCTTCCCTTATCGTGGCGGACTGGCTCAAGAACCGCCCTGAAGTGGACAAAATCCTGCATCCTGCCTATCCAGATTGTCCGGGGCATGAATACTATAAACGCGATTTCACTGGCACTGGCGGACTATTCTCATTCCTCTTTGATGAAAAATATACCAGTGAGCAGATTGACCGGTTCATCGAATCCCTGACCCTGTTCGGTCTTGGATTCAGCTGGGGAGGCACCCATAGTCTTGCGGTGCCTTACACCATCAGTGACAGACGCATCGGCTGGCGTTTTCCGCAGAAACAGGTCGTCCGTCTTTATATCGGACTTGATGACCCGCAAGACCTCATTGCTGATCTGGAACAGGCAATGCAGAAACTGTGAGGAACCGGTATTGCTAAAGACAGTATAAGTGCCTTCGGTGCCCATATGAAACCTGTGTGACCTTATGGCATCTGCTGTTTGAGCTGGTCAATGAGCGCGATGGGATCCGCCTCACAGATCAGTTCATCGGTTTTGGTATTCCGCATGAAATCCTGTGCTTCAAAATAACGGAAAGCATCCATCAGGCGGTTATAAAAACCATTGACGTTGTAAAGGCCGACCGGCTTATGGTGAAGGCCCATCTGAAAGCCGGAAAGCGTCTCAAAATATTCTTCCAATGTACCGACACCGCCCGGGGCGGCGATGAAAGCGTCGGCGGTTTCCAGCATGCCGGCTTTGCGCGCCTGCATATCCTTGACGATATGCAGTTCCGTGATTCCCTGATGGGAAAGCCCTTTGGCATCCAAGTGTTCCGTCATGATGCCGATGACTTTGCCGCCATTGTCAAGAACCTCATCAGCAATGATACCCATTTGCCCGATATGGCTGCCGCCATAGACCAGCGTCAGTCCATTTAAGGCGATGACTTTGCCAAGGCGGCGCATCGCTTCCGTATAAAGCGGGGAGACACCCATGGATGAACCACAGTAAACACAGACTTTTTTCAGCATGATCCTGGAAGTTGTTCTGTCAGAAGACTCAACTATACCTTACTTGTCAGCAAAAGACCGCTTGCCTGATGCCAGATAAAACGGAAAACACCGACCTTGCAGATTTTCTGATAAAGTAAAACTTCCTGTTTTTTGATAAATCCATAGACATAACCGTTATGACAATGTCCTCAATCCTTGGCGCGGTCACTGATGCTGCCGCTGAAAAATCCCCTGGCCGATATTGCGCGACCATTTCACATTGCATTGATCCCGTGACCCGGCATGGTATGGTCACATCACCGAACTATATGGCATCCGTCGCAGGACTGGAAGTGCTCAGAAAAGGCGGCAATGCGGTGGATGCAGCGATTGCTGCGGCGGCCACAATGAATGTGGTCTATCCGATGATGACAACCTTGGGAGGCGATAATTTCTGGCTGATTTATAACGCCAGAACCAAAACCGTGAAAGCCCTGAATGCCAGCGGCAGATCAGGCACCAAGGCAACTATTGACTTCTATACCAGCAAGGGCTATCAGAAAATCCCCTCTCGCGGCTATCTGGCGGCAGTCACAGTGCCAGGGGCGGTTTCCGGCTGGGATGCAGCGCATACCTATGCCAGCCAGCATATGACGAATCAGGGATTGCCTTGGAAAGACCTGTTCAACAGTGCTGTGATGTATGCCCAGGACGGTTTTCCGGTAACCCCGTCTCTGGCACGTTGGCTTGCAATCAATACAGACCCTGATGACCAGGAATTCCGCAACCTGCAGCGTTTTGAAGGCTTCAGGAAAATGTATCTGAAAGCAGATGGATCGCCTTACCGGGTCGGAGAAATCATGAAGTTCCCCCAGTTGGCAAAGACCTATCAGGTGATTGCGGAAAAAGGCGCTTCAGCATTCTATCAAGGTACCCTTGCCAAAGCGATGGCGGCCGATATTGAACAGAACGGCGGCGTACTGACCTATGAGGATTTTGCCAATCACAAGGCAGACTGGGTGGAACCGCTGACAGTCGATTACCGGGGATACCAGGCTTACAACCTGCCTCCCAACTCACAAGGCATGGCGGCGTTGGAAATCCTGAACATCCTGAACAATTTTGATGTCAGACGTTTGGGTGAAGGGACAGCCGACTATTATCACCTGATGGCAGAAGCAACCAAGGAAGCGTTTTTGGACCGGGACAAATACCTGACGGATCCTGCCTTTACCAAGATCCCGTTGGAATCCCTGCTGTCCAAACAACATGGCAGGGAACAGGCATCGCGCATTGATATGAAGCAGGCGCACAACGGCCTGAAACCGCTGGATCCCAAGGGAGATACCGTCTGGATTGGCGTTGTCGATAAAGATGGCAATGCCGTTTCCCTGATCCAGTCCATCTACCATGATTTTGGTTCGGGGATTGTCGCCGGTGATACAGGAATACTGCTTCAGAACCGAGGCTCGTTCTTTTCGCTGGACCCGAACCATGTCAATCATCTGGAACCCCATAAACGAACATTCCATACCCTGATTGCAGGCATGTTGCTGAAAGAGCAGGAACCCTTTCTGGTTTACGGCACGATGGGCGGGGAAGGCCAGCCCCAGAGCCAGACAGCCATCGTCACCCGAATTGTTGATTTCGGGATGTTCCCGCAGGACGCGGTCGCGGCGCCCCGTTGGCTGAATGGACGGACATGGGGAGCAGCCTCCAATACCCTGAAAATTGAAGGGCGGGTTCCCCAAGAAGTTTTTGATGAATTGGCAAGGCGGGGGCATCCCATCGAGAAAGTCGATGATTTCACTGATGCGCTAGGACATGCCGGTGCTATTATGATTGATCCGGAAACAAAACTGCGCTATGGCGCAACAGACCCACGGAGTGATGGGCTGGCTGTCGGTTACTGATACCTCTTGCCTGTTTCCGTCTGCGGAACACCAAACACGAAGCCGAAAAAATCCTGCTTCTGACCAGAAGCAGGATTTTTGTCATCAGCTATTGGCGAACGATTATTTTTTGGCAGTCGCTGGAACCAGCCGGGTCAGCCCGCCCATATAAGGCTGAAGGGCGGTCGGAATCGTGACACTGCCATCCGCCTGCTGAAAATTCTCAAGCAGGGCAACCAGTGTGCGGCCGACAGCCAAACCGGAACCGTTCAGGGTATGAACCAGTTCGGGGCGGTTCTTGCCGCTGCGGAAACGGGCCTGCATCCGGCGTGCCTGAAAAGCCTCGCAGTTGGAAACAGAAGAAATCTCACGGTAAGTGTTCTGTGCAGGCAGCCAGACTTCAAGGTCATACGTTTTTGCCGCAGAAAATCCCATATCGCCGGTAGACAGGGAAACGACACGATATGGCAGTCCCAGTTTCTCAAGGATTCTGCCGGCGTGCTTGACCATCTCATCCAGCACGTCATAAGAGCTGTCAGGATGCACGATCTGGACCATCTCAACCTTGTCGAACTGATGCTGACGGATCATGCCGCGGGTGTCCCTGCCATAGCTGCCGGCTTCAGAACGGAAGCAAGGTGTATGTGCAGTGAGCTTGATAGGCAACAGGTCTTCAGGAATGATTGTACTGCGCACCGTATTGGTCAGGGTCACTTCAGCCGTTGGGATAAGGTACAGGGGTTCGCCGTCACCTTCGGCACCGCCCCGTTTTGTTGCAAACAAATCTTCAGCAAACTTTGGCAGCTGTCCTGTGCCATAGAGACTGTCAGCATTGACCATATAAGGCGTATAACATTCGGTATAGCCATGCTCCATCGTCTGCGTATCCAGCATGAACTGGGCAAGAGCCCGGTGCAGGCGGGCCATATTGCCGCGCATCAGGCAGAAACGGGCACCGGAAAGCTTTGTCGCCGTCTCGAAATCCAGGCCCAAAGGCATCCCGACATCCACATGGTCCTTGATGTCAAAATCAAATTCACGGGGTGTACCGACCCGGCGGATTTCAACATTGGCCGTCTCATCCGCACCGACAGGAACAGAGTCATGGGGAATATTCGGGATGGTGAGCATGAATGCCGAAATCTTTTCCTGCAATTCAGAAAGAGCCGTCTCATTGGCTTTGAGCTGTGCGCCCAATCCGCCGACTTCCGCCATCACGGCAGAAGCGTCCTGGCCGTTCTTTTTCAGGATACCGATCTGTTTGGAAAGCGCATTGCGTTTTGCCTGCATGTCTTCAGTGGCTGTCTGAAGCCGTCGGCGCTGCGCTTCCATCTCGTTGAAAGCGGCAACATCAAGGTCAAAATTGCGGGTTTTGAGTTTTGCGGCAACAGCATCAATGTCCTTGCGGAGAAGCTGGATATCAATCATGGTATGAAAACAGAAAAACCAAAAAAACTATTCTATCAATTTGCAGGGTTCTTGGGCTGATTTTCCGTATCGGCTTTTTGATGAAAAGGGGACAGCGTTGGCAAATCAGTCACATTGGCGGTTTTGTGATTTCTTCCGTCGCTTTTGACAGGGAAATCCGTTTACCGATAGAGATTATTTTGTAATAATGAGCAGACCATGACGGCAGGGAATCAGACTTCCCGTGCTGTCAGGGTTTCAGACAGCGGACAATCAGGGGTCTGCGCAATGGGGGCGCGGGGTCAGGGTTGGCTGAAGTCTTTTTATACGCGGGACTGACTGCGTATTGATATGCTTTTTAAAATTATTTTTTGATTGGATCTTTCAAAATGGCACAGAGTCTTCAAGAATTTTTGGATGGCGTCAAACAGCGCGATCCACATCAACCAGAATTCCATCAGGCAGTCACTGAAGTGATGGAAAGCATGTGGCCTTTCATTGAGGCAAATCCTAAATATCAGAGCCAGGAACTGCTTCGCCGTCTGGTCGAACCAGAACGCATCATCCAGTTCCGTGTTTCCTGGGTAGATGACAATGGTCAGGTTCAGGTCAACCGTGGCTACCGCATCCAGCACAGCTCCATGATCGGTCCTTACAAGGGCGGTCTGCGTTTCCATCCCTCTGTCAACCTATCCATCCTGAAATTCCTGGCTTTCGAACAGACTTTCAAGAATGCACTGACCACCCTGCCGATGGGGGCAGGCAAAGGCGGTTCCGACTTTGATCCTAAAGGCAAGAGCGACAATGAAATCATGCGCTTCTGCCAGGCGTTTGTCTCCGAACTGTTCCGTCATGTCGGGGCAGATACCGATGTTCCTGCTGGCGACATCGGTGTCGGCGGCCGTGAAGTCGGTTTCATGACCGGGATGTACAAGAAACTCGCCAACCGTACCGACTGCGTATTCACCGGTAAAGGACTGGCATTCGGCGGTTCCCTGATCCGTCCTGAAGCAACCGGTTACGGTACCGTCTATTTTGTTGAAGAAATGCTGAAACGTGTCGGCAAAGATTTGAATGGCATGCGTGTTGCAGTTTCCGGTTCCGGCAACGTTGCCCAGTATGCAGTCGAAAAAGCCATGCAGCTGGGCGCCAAGGTCGTTACCGTTTCTGACTCCAACGGTACTGTAGTTGATGAAGACGGCTTTACTACCGAAAAACTGGCGAAACTGATGGAAATCAAGAACGTCAAGTATGGTCGCTGCAGTGAATATGCCGCAGCCGTCGGTGCGAAATACTATCCAGATGCACGTCCTTGGTTTGTGCCTGTTGATGTTGCACTGCCATGCGCAACCCAGAACGAACTGGATGAAAGCGATGCCAAGACGCTGATCGCCAACGGTGTGGTCTGCGTTGCAGAAGGTGCCAACATGCCTTCCACCATTGAAGCCGCCAAACTGTTCGAAGAAAAAGGCGTCCTGTATGCACCAGGCAAGGCATCCAACGCCGGCGGTGTTGCCACCTCTGGCCTTGAAATGTCTCAGAACGCCATCCGCCTGTCCTGGACCCGTGAAGAAGTCGATCAGAAACTGAACGGCATCATGAAAGCCATCCACGAGCAGTGTGTCAAATACGGTACCCGTCCAGACGGTTCCGTCAGCTACATCACCGGCGCCAACGTCGCTGGCTTTGTCAAGGTGGCAGACGCCATGCTGGCTCAGGGTGTCATCTGATCTTCGCAGATTAAGATTGTACTGCGCTGTTTGAAAAGACCCGCTCAGGCGGGTCTTTTTCCTGTTTTCGCCGGTCTAATATTTCGAAAAATAACAAACCGTTTTGAATCAATGACTTAGTTCAAAGGGCTTGCGAATTTGGGTGCACCAGGCTGCTTTTGGTGCATGTTTGTCAGGAAAAAGAAGAACAAATCAGGCTCAATAACCGTCCAGGTCATCAGCAAGGCAGGAGGGGTATTCCGTTCAGTTAGGAGTTTCGGTGTAGCGAGAACCCCTGCGGAACTCCATGCACTTGAATCGGCGG
Organism: Oxalobacter sp.; assembly: GCA_963618105.1. GTDB lineage: Bacteria > Pseudomonadota > Gammaproteobacteria > Burkholderiales > Burkholderiaceae_D > Oxalobacter. Next base: position 36,200 of record CAVERB010000085.1, read on the forward strand.
CAAACAGGTTCATAGACGATCCCAGTGGAGCTGCCTCTGAGCTGTTGACAGAAGACCGTAGGACCGAGTTTGACAGGATATTCCTCGGTTTCATGAGGTCATATACCAATACACAGCTGCAAGTCATTGGGCCGGAGTTGATATTCGGGGCACTGTACAACCGTATCGGCTACAGCCGGATAGACAATGATATGTTCCGCCATCTTGTCATTTCACGCCTGTCTTCTCCGGGAAGCAAACTCAAGACGGTCAGGTGTCTGAAGCAATACTTGAACAAAGATTATTCCATCAATTCGGTATACCGTTTCCTTGACAACCTGTGCTGCCGTGGAGGCAGGCATGCAGAGAGACCTGACATCAAGTCCCAAGTCGAGCAGATTACGTTCGAATACACCAAGAGGCTATCGGGCGGTCAGGTAAGCATCGTGTTCTACGATATGACCCCCTTGTACTTTGAGACATCAGATGAAGACGACTTGCGCATCACCGGATTCTCCAAGGACGGCAAACATACTCATCCACAGATATACCTTGGCCTGCTGGTCACGACAGGCGGCAACCCGATAGGTTACGAGATATTCGAGGGCAACACCTTCGAGGGGCATACCCTAATCCCCGTCCTTGAGGGCAAGGCAGAGCGGTTTGGGCTTGGACGGCCTGTCGTGGTCGCCGATGCAGGACTGCTTTCCAAGTCAAACTTGACAGCCCTTCAGGAAAACGAGTACGAATACATCCTTGGTACCAGGCCGAAGAACGAAAGCAGGGTCATCCAGGATGCCATCCTGTCCAAGAAACTCTGTGACGGAGATGTCGCCATCATAGAACGTGATGCCGAAACCAGGCTGATTGTATCCCGGACAGACAGTCGGACAAGGAAAGATGCAGCCAACCGTCTCAAGGGGCTCAGGCGTCTGGAGAAACGTCTTGGGCAGCGGCAGACTGACCAAAGCCAGTATCAATAACCGTGGCTATAACAAGTACCTGCGTATGGATGGCAAAGTCACCATCAGCATCGACATGGAGAAATTCGAAGCTGACGGGGCATGGGACGGCATCAAGGCATACATCACCAACACATCACTTCCTGGCAGGGAAGTCATCGCCAGCTACAGCCAGCTGTGGTACATCGAGCGAGCGTTCAGGATGAACAAGACGGATTTGAGAATCAGACCGGTATACCACAGGTTGAGGAACCGTATTGAAGGTCATATCTGCATCTGCTTCACTGCCTATACCGTGATGTTGGAACTGGAACGGATATTGAAGAACAGTACTTCAAGAATTAGTCTTTCAAGGTCATGCGAGTTGGTGCAGCGGATACAGCAAATCAGTTTCCCGCTTCCAGACAGCCGTGAAGAAGTTACAGTGATATTCGGTCTTGATGAGGAACAACAGGAACTGTTCAACCTTGTTCATCCCGACAAAACACTGGAGTCATTCACCGAAGATTAAAGAGACTCTGTCTCGCGGGTGCGCCATTGGCGAAAACAGGAAGATCGTCAGCAAGGTCAAGGAAAGTTGATGCCTCCGCAACCTCCTTAATATGCTTCAACACATCCAGTTTTGCGTTCATATTACCATGCTGCAACGTTGACTGGACGCTGCTGGAATCAATAACAACCTTCCCGATAAGCGTATCAGCAACGGTATCAATACCCATTGCCTTAGCAGCCCTGCGCCTTTCAGCGGGACTGGAAAGATTGTATTGCGCTTTAACAGAAACCGACTCCTGGTTCTCCAGCCGTTCCCTGATACCGGCTTTCTCCCAATCCCCAAACCAGTTCTTGAAATTCGGTGTACGCACCTGCACCCACTGGCGTTCAGACAGTTTTGTAGGTTCACCGTTCGGAGCCTTCATCCAAAGCGGGCTGTCCTTGTACTTTGCAACCACCGCATCATACTGGCGGTTCGCCTTCCTGCGCTGTTCCTGCATCCTCATCTTGTCCAGGTACTTCTGGATAAGGACTGTCCCGCAGATGGAACGGCCGTTTGCGGTTTTTTCTAGGATAGCAATGTCATAGTTGTGTATGGTTTTTTTCCTTCTTGAAGTGATGAAGCGACAGTTGCAACTGCATCGGTCATCAACTGAAACTCAACTGTCTGAAACCAGTTTCACATGCAAAAAGGTCGGCGCAACTCGACGAGAAAACGGCAGGAAAAGACTGAAAACTCGCCATGCGTACAGGTCATTCAGAAGAAATGGCATCGAAAAGCCGTGTTGGGAAATGATTGTGGAACCAGCGATACTTATGGCAAACGGATTATCAGAATCCGTTCACTTTTGAGGAAAAGAAAGGATGGGGGCAGGAACACAGATTCCTTACGGCATCGGATCAAGGTTTACCGTGCAAACCCAAGATTTATCTTCTCTTGAAGCATGACAAGGAACCCCATAATTTCCTGAAAGCCAGGGGGATCATCAATCATGCGCGCATCAGCCATGTTCTGATAATCTCTCTCAAGATTCCTGAGACCTTCTTCTCCAGGGACAAGATGGATATGTCCACTGGCGCAGGCATCATAATCCATATGCTCTGTGGGATAGAAGGCTTTTTTGTGGTTGATGACGGATATAAGGCTGCCAGTATCCAAGAGAGCCTGTTCCCCGATTGCCATCTGAGCCAACTTGTACAGGTCGTACCAGTGACGGGAGATACGTGCCGCACTGTTTGTAATCTTCTGGCTGATGCAGGCATCATGTATCAACGTCGCCTTTTCCCAGTAAGTGCGGACAGGAGAAAGGACATCCACTGTACCCTGCCCAGCCTCTGCGAAAAGACCTGATAGATTTCCAACTGTTCATCTGCCTTCAGGGCAAGGAAAGATTCACGCATGACAGTCCTGTTCGTAACTGTTAATGACAGACCGCGCCCAATCAGGCAGGCTGAACACAGAATCTTTCAATGTTCCATATTCAGTGTCCCCGATCTTTGCATGGATCTGACGGATGGTCTGTGAGGTGACACCTGCCTTCCCAAGATACCAGATAGCGGTAATGGCAAGTCCAGCAGGGGTGCCTGCAAGATGGATTTTCCGCAGGCTCGTATGCTTGAGGCTTAAATCCATCCCTTTCAGATGGATTGTACGGCTTCTGCCAGACGTGAGGAACACCGGTTTCAATGGCATCTGTGTACTCAAGCCCAGCTGTTGTGCGGCTGATGCCCCATGTACCTGGATGACTTCCCCGGCAGACCTGGCCAGCAAAGAAAGGATTTTCTCCGGCTGTACGGGCACCTTGCCGACGAAACGGTTGACTACTGGACGGACATAGACCCCGCGCATTTCACGCTGTATGACACCGGAAGCGGCCAGGCGGAACAATGCCTGGTCAACCGATCCCCTGGCTGCGAGGTCAAGAAACCGCTTCGGCGTGAAAGGTTCACCTGGTGGAATGGATGCAATCCGCTGGCGGATCTGTTGGCTGGCAGAGATTCTTTTCATAAGAAAAATATAGACAAGTTTCTTACAAAAAGCAATCAACAAACTGCCAATCCTTCAAAAAAGCCACGGATTGTAAGCCTCTAAGACCATCCCCATCACCCTTTGAAACAGGAAACCAGCCACTGCTTCAGGGCACTGATGCTGAAAACAGCACCACGCATAGGGCTGCTGTCATTGCCAACACTACCATCAGTCCCATTTGTTCCACCGGCACCATCGGTTCCACCAATCCCCTGGCTGCTGGCAACGGCTGACACCGGCATCACTTGCAGTGCGGTGGGTTTGCCAAAGTCCTGATGATGGCATACGGGGAGAGCTGGCAGACTGGTTGCATGGCTGGCTGATTCCGCTGACCGACCATTCACGGTACCGCGCAAGTTTCGCCAGTTTTCCTGGAACTGGGTCAACAAGTCAATGAACCTGTAGCCAATCTTTCGCCAGGTCATCTTCAGACCTGCACGCCTGCATCGCCTGGTTTAACCAGTAAGCTGCAAGGTCATCATCGCTGATTTCAGAGGTTCCGGTGATGTAGGCTGAAGCCAGGGAGTATCTGTGCAGTCATTTCACCCTGAAGAGCTGCCTTCTTGAACCATTCAACAGCAATGTCGTAGCTCATATCACAGCCAAGCCCCATGGAATAGAGCAGTCCAGTTTCCAGCATGGCTTCGACTTTGCCTTGATTGGCAGCTGCTTCCATCCACCGGAATCCAAGGTTCTTGTCTTGGTTGAGTTGCTTGGGTCTGAGGTACAGTGCACCCAGCTTGTATTGGGCTTCCCTGTCTCCTTGCTTTGAAGCCTTCGTGTACCAGTAGCGTGCCTTGGCTTCGTCAGGATCCTCGTATTCGCCGTTAAGGAAAGTTTCTGCAAGCCATACCTGTGCGTCAGCAAAATCCTGTTCAGCGGCTTTTCTAATCCATTGGAAGACAGCATCCTTGTCCTGCCTGATTCCTCGTCCGTGCCAGTAACGAATGCCAAGATAATACTGGGCGTTTGGGAAACCGTTGTCAGCTGATTTTTGCAGCCAGAACAGGCAGAGTTCTTCGCTCCGTGCATTGCCGTCTCCCTGGGAGTAGGAGATGGCAAGGTTGAACTGGGCTTTGGGATGCTCGGCATCTGCGGCACGTTCAAACCATATACGGGCTTTGACAGGGTTCTTTTCGACCTTTGTTCCCAGATTGTAGGCACAGCCAAGGTTGTACTGGGCATCAACGTCACCGGACTCAGCCCTGGCAGTCAGTTCTTCAAGGGAGATTTTCCTGTCGGTCATTGCGTTTCAATACCTACAAGTATCGGGGGCATCCATTTGAGGTTGAATGTCCGTTTTCCTTTCAATGGGCCGCTCCAGTACCCATGCCAGTGTGAGCGGCGGCGTCAGCGCCCAGCCATGGGCGGAACAGCTTTTCCAGTACCCATGCCAGTGTGAGCGGCGGATGTGCGGCCGTTTTTCAGAGGAGATGTAATCATTACTCTGTCTTTCGATTCTATCACTGTGGAAAGTAGCTAACCCAATGAAATCAGGTCACACAATATATCTAAAATAAGATAGATTGGAAATTCTAGACCCCCATACGATTCTCTGAATTCTGTTACTAGTGCTGCGACTAGTCCAGCACTAGTACAACCGACATACCGGCACAAGTCGTTTTCTTCTGTTGCTAGGGGGTATGACACAACTACAGCCATTACCTGTTGGCCATCATGCTTCTCATAATAATCATCAGAGCAAATCAATTCTATAATCTAAATTGAAGTAAACTATGCTTATGCTGTAGACTGAATTTTATTCCAAAATCGGGCAATTAGTTCTCTTGAAACAGATACCGGGCACCATATGTCATCCACCACTGAAATGCCAAAATCAGAGGATGTTGAAAGGATCCGTAAGATTTTCTGCTTCATCCACCAAAGCAAAAAACATCGTGCAGAGAATGGGGCTGTTTCATCCCGTGAGATTTTCAATTGTCCATTTCAGGATTTGCCTCTTGAAAGGATTGATGCCTCGCTGGCTTTTCTAGTTGATATTGGTGAGTTGATTGAAATGAAAGGCAGAATCTTTTTGCCTGCTCCTACTCGCATCATCTCACTGGGTAATGAAATCGGTCTTCTGCTATCACCTGAAAGAACAGATGTCCTTGAGACTAGATTCAAGGGCATCCAGATAACCGTGTTGCCAAATGGAGCACGCTTAATTGTGCTAACCGAGTCTGTCAGGTTAAGTTTCAGGTTTCAGGTTTACAGAACCTGGCTGAAACTTCCAGCATTTTCCCCGAAAGAAAAATTTGAATGGCTTGTGCATCGCCACAAAGACAGGGAGCATATTGATACAAAGTCTGTAAAACATTTAGCGATAAGAAATGGACAGGCAAGGCTCCAGGAAAAACTTGAACACAATGGCTACCTACTATGCAGGCAGAGTTGGGATACAGGCGCTTCACTATGGTTTCTTGGATCGGTTGTCAACAATAAACTGTACAAGCATGTCTATCTTGACAAGGGGGATTACAGCCTTGTTTATGGTCTTGCAGCAATGAATGGGGACGAGGTTCAAGTCAGGATAGATGAGGAGACGAAAACCATTTCGTTTGGTGCTTATCCACCAACCTTTATTCGTCCTCTTTTAATAGCTTTTACCATAAAACGGGATAATTTTACTTACCAAGCGTTAACGGATGAATTTTTGCCGCTTCTAAAGCATGTCCTCAACGGTATCAATGCAAAGGTAATTTTATGAGACAGAATTCTTACACAGCCACAGATGTATTTGACGGAATGAAAGAGCGGCTGCATCAGTTCATCGAAGCTCAGTACCATATTTTTGACGAATCCCTGATCAAAGAACGGCGTGCCTTGCTGGAAAAGGAAGGGGTGACATTTCAGCCTCCTTTCCTTGAGGCAACACCTGTTTACGAGACAGGTATGCCTTATAACGAACTGAAGATTTCAGATAAGGCAAAAGAGTTGTTGGAACTTGCTGGTTCCAAAACAAGCACAGGTATACCTCCAAGACCATATTTTCATCAGATAAAGGCACTTGAAGCTTTTCTTGAAGACAGAAAGGATATCGTAGTAGCTACAGGCACAGGTTCAGGCAAAACCGAAAGTTTTCTTATGCCAATCTTGAGTACATTGGCTGAAGAGTGTGGGAAGGAGAGCTGGTGTCAGAACGGTATCCGTGCATTACTGCTATATCCCATGAATGCCTTGGTCAATGATCAGATGGTTAGACTGAGAAAGCTGTTTGGTAACAAGAAAATAGCAAAATCACTTAAGGGGAAACGAGATTCATTCCCAACCTTTGGGATGTACACAAGTCGCACACCGTTGCCTGGAGAACAGGATTCAAGGCAAGAAAAACGAATCAAGGATTCTATTGAGAATGCATGGCTTAAATTGAAAGAGGAGGATTTCGATCGGCTGCAATCGGAATTCATGATACCAGCAAAAGACAATCTTCAAGAATTCATTGATAGTGGGCTCCTAACCAATCCAGAGGACAGGGAACTTTATACCCGTTTGGAAATGCGCCAGAAGTGTCCTGATATTCTGGTGACAAACTATTCCATGCTTGAGTATATGCTTCTTCGCCCTATTGAAGCGCCAATATTTGAGCAGACTGCCAAATGGTTGGCTTCTGATGCATCAAACAAGATCATCATCGTCCTTGATGAAGCACATATGTATAAAGGCGCTGCCGGTGCTGAGATTGCATTCCTTCTCAGAAGATTGCTGTCACGCCTTAAAATCGATAGATCAAGAGCACGTTTCATTCTGACAAGTGCCAGTCTGAAGAAAGAAACTGTAGATGATTTTGCCGCAGGACTTTGTAATGGCGCAGGTGAAGGAGGCAGGTTCGCTGTAATTGAGGGCAAACAGATTATCAGAGGCGAATCTTTCGGTGCAAAACAAACGCCTGCAACTCGTGAACAATTCCAGGCCTTATTGGATTTCAATGTTGAGAATTTTCAGGCAAACAATGATTGTAAAGCCGAGGAATTCCATGACCTTATGAAAAAGATTGGGTCAAAATCTGACCGCAGTCTAAATTTGCCTGTTGAAATCTATTCATGGCTTGATTCTTTCGGTCCAGCATCGTTGGTTTCAAACATAGTCACAAAGCAGACGGTGAGTACCAAAGAAGTTGCTGAGGCGGTTTTTAAGGATATAGATACGGTCTTAGAGGAAAAGCTGCATGCACTGGATTCGTTACTGGCATTGATGGCCTATGCACGGGATGATACGGGAAAAACCTTTACTTCCATACGTGCCCATTTCTTCTTCAAAGGACTGTCAGGATTATACGCATGCATCAATCCCCACTGTTCAGCAGCAGATCAGACTATAGAAAAAAGAATACTGGGTAAGATTTATGATGCTCCACGAGTGGCGTGTGACTGTGGTGCCAGAGTTTATGAATTGGCCACACATAGGACATGTGGAACTGCATTTATTAAAGGATACACGGTTGCGGATTCAGTGAATAAGGAAAATCCGTTGCTCCAGCAACCTTCTTCAAACCTTTTTTCGGATAGTTTCAGTGGCAGAAGGAATTCTAGAACCATTGAGACATTTCTTCTTGTTGAGCCTGATCGGGCAGGGCAGTCTACAGAATTGACATATTCATGGATCAATATTTTCAGTGGACGTTTTGCTATCACTGAACCTCCTGCTGACCGAAAGGATGAATATCTAAGGGTTTGTCGCCCAGAAGGGCTTATCAAGACGAAAAAAACTAAGAATATCCAATACGACGGATTTGAGAATTGCCCTGTATGCCGTAAACGTATTGGTTTTTCCGGAAAATTGGCATCCTTGGAAACAAAAGGAGACCGTCCGTTTGCCCATCTGGTTCAGACACAGGTAAAACTCCAACCACCAACCCAGAAAGAAACACCCGAAAACCCGAATATGGGAAGGAAATCGCTGCTGTTTTCAGACAGCCGTCAAAGGGCTGCACAGCTTGCCAAGGCAATTCCAGAAGAACTCGAGAAGGACATATTCAGGCAGTTGATACTTAAAGCTGCAAAAAAAGTCGAGAATAGCCAAAAATTCTCAAAGCTCGATAAACTGTTTTTCCCGTTTGTTGAGGTCTGTTCTGATATGAACCTCATTCCTTTTGAGGGCGAATCGAGGGATTTCTTTGGCAAATGGATAAATGTATGCAGAGAATTGCAGGAAGATGGATACAGCGGGCAGGGTTTGTATGAGGAACTTCAAGGCGAAGAATCACGTTTCACAATACCAGACGATTATTTCGTACATCTGTTCAGGAATATCGGAAGCGATGACTATTCCATCTCAACCCTGACGTTGGGATATGTGGCTTTTGTCAAGGATAGAGCTGTTCAAAAAATACTGTCTGTTCTGGATGAGAAAGTCAGTCCAGGAGACATGGGAAAAATCTCAATTATCTGGATTCAGAATCATCTTGAGTGTTTTGGCTTGTTTCCTCTGTCTGAATACAAGAGCGCAAGAATTTCAGCCAATGATGGTTATCTAGACGACTTTGGGATCAAACCGGATAGCCAGTTTTCTAAAGAACAGCTTGAATTCCTTAAAAAGAGATTTTCAGCACCTGTTGTAAATACAATCCTTGAACAGCTGACATCAGTGGTTGCTTCACTGGATGCTGAAACAGGTCGGCAATCGCTGAATGCGGCTAGGTTGCAGATCATCGTTTCGGATGATAAGCCATGGTGCCAATGTAATTCATGCTCCAATGTTTCGCCTGTTGACTGGTGGGGGCATTGTCCATTGTGCCTTAGTTCGCAAACTTCTGAGGTTGTTCCAGGTGAAACCCCTTACCTGAGATCAAGAAAAGATTTTTTCCGTGAACCTGTCATCAAGGTGATTGAGGGCAAGGAAAAGCCATCATTGCTCGATGTCCAGGAACATACAGCACAATTGGCTTATAAAGACAGCAAAGAGGCAAACACGACAACCGAGAATTATGAGCGTAAGTTCAGGGACATTCTGTTAGACAAAGAAAAGCGCGTTGTGGATGTGCTGAGTTCAACCACAACGATGGAGGTGGGCATTGATATTGGATCCCTTACAGCAGTCGGTCTCAGTAATATTCCTCCTATGCGTCAGAACTATCAACAGCGGGCTGGCCGTGCAGGACGCAGAGGGACATCTTTATCGACTGTTGTTACGTATGCTGCGAATAATCCACATGGTAATTACTACTTTAAGAATCCCAAAAGGATTATCAGTGGTCCTCCAATGCTTACATCAATCGACACTGGTAATGTCAAGATAGCCCAGCGCCATGTCCGGGCACAGCTTATCCAGGCGTTCTTCATAAGAACAAAACCACCTAGGAATAAATCGAACATCAATACGGTTCTTGGAAAACTGAAGGATTTTCTGGATAACAGTACTTCGAATCCGTTTACTTTAGCCCAGTTTGCAAAATGGATGAATTCCTCAGAAAGCAATCAGGTTTGCAAAGATATAAAGAAGTGGATGCCTGAAGGTTGTCCTTCTCCAAAACAGATAGCTAATGAATTTATTGAGGAAATGAAAGGCAAACATGCAGAAGCCACTGCCAGAGATCATGATCCTGAGTTAATCGAGTATCTGTTTGCAGAATGTCTTCTGCCTTCCTATGCATTTCCGCGCCAGCTTTGCACGCTCACGATTGAGAAAGACAACAGGGTTGTTGAGCAGACTGAAAGAAGTCTTGCTATTGCGCTTTCTGAATATGCTCCTGGTCGTGTCCTGACGGTGAATAAACGGGAATACCGCATTGGTGCAGTAACGGCTCATGTGATATCAGATAGGCGGGACGATAGGGCTGAACCGCTTTTTGAAAAGGCAAGGTTCTATGCATATTGCCCAAACTGTAGCTATTCAAAGGGCCTGGTCGATAGGGAGGGGAATGAATCCTGTAGAATCTGTAACACAGAGTTCAAATATGTGAAGACAATCACTCCAGAGGTCGTCTATCCTGACCGTGATGGTACATCGGCAGCTATGGAAGATTCTTCAATCCAGACATTCTCAACATCAGCGCAGTTGCAGGTCAGTGCGGATGAGTCTCAGGATTGGAAAGCCTTAAGTGGCAATACACAGGTATTTGCTGGTCAGCATGAACTGGTCATGGTCAACAAGGGACAAGCCGGTTCACATAAGACAGTTTCAGATGATTACACTGGTTTCCAGATTTGTCAGTTATGCGGGAAAGTCCCTTTTGGAAAACAGAAAGACAGTCGTGGTCATTATCGGGCATATTTCACCAAGGGAGGGGGAGGACGTCTTTGTCGTGGTACTTTTAAGACAGTCTATCTTGGATACAGCTTCATGACTGATGTTCTCGATTTCCGCATTACCTTGAGTGATGATTTCAGGAAAGATATCCTGAAGCAAAGAAATCTGCGGGTTCTTTCAGATGCGGCGCTGTCCCTTTCAGAAGTCCTGCAGATTGCTGTCAGCCATAAGCTTGACATCGATATCCGTGAAATCAGTGGAGGTTATCGTTTTGGCATTGACGCAGCAGGTAATACAACAATAGATATCTTTGTCTACGACACAATATCCGGCGGGGCAGGGTATGTCACCAGTGTTGCCAATGACCTCAAGGATGTATTGGCTGAAGCAAGAAAGGTAGTTGAATGCGATTGTGGCTCATCATGTCATAAGTGTTTACGCAGTTTCAAGAATCAGATTTCTCATGCAAACCTGAACCGTTTCCTTGCTCTTGACCTTCTGAATTACATTGAAAACGGCAAGATTTCTG
>CAVERB010000085.1:47457-50245 GCA_963618105.1 Oxalobacter sp.
ATTCTAATACCTTTGGTCAAGATGCTTGAGATTGATGGATATAAAGTGACACCATCTTCATTAGTTGCATATAAGGCAGAAATCAAAGGTAAAAAATTTGAATTGTCAATTGTTCCATCACTTTTCGAACCAGATTTTTATAATCTTAAAGAATCAAAGAATTCTGCTGTGTTTACAAGGTATGAAATAGATAATGACCTTCCAGGAGCTTACATCCAGTGCACGGAGTAAGAGGTATATGCTGTTTTCCTAACCATAAGGGGCTCAAAACGATATGGATTTAGCACAGGATCGCTATGGCCGGGAATTTAGGGCTACAGAAGCACAAAAGGGTATCTATTATTATTGCCAGCTGTGCGGTGCAGCAGTTGATTTGCGGAAAGGGAAGAAACGAATTTACTTTGCCCACAAGCGTGGGGAAGGTAGCGATGCATGTGAAAACTATGTATCCGGTTATTATAATCCAGATCCTAACATACAACTTAAAGGAGCGATTGCACGTCTTTTTGCAAAAGGGATACTGGCAAATCTATATCTAAAAAAAACCGGCGATATTTTTGAACTGGAATGCAGACTTGGAACTTGGAAAGGTGAGAACCTTAATGATTCTTTGTGGATAGAAACATCAAAGGGCGTAAAGGAATTTCATTATGATTCATTCAATACTAAAAACCGCTTTTTATTGACTCCACGCATACCAGTTGTTCAATTTGACTTATGTGACTGTCAACAGTCGATGCGCTCTGTTGCTGTCACTATCAGAGATTCTTTGCTTTCTTTCAATGAAAAACGCAATTTCTTTGAAGCTCGTGGGAATGCTTTCAAATTCATCAAAAAAGATTCACGAGGGAATGAAACAATTGATATCAGCAAGGAAATCCTGTGTTTAAGCAAGAAACCACTCAATGAAGTTCCATTACGGTTGGAAGCAAAGACGATAGGACGGATTCCAGGTGAAGATTACCTATGGTATGTCTCATCAATCACCTTCTCAGAAGGTTATACATGGGATAATCTTAATTATTGGGAAAAAGACAAAATAGAAGATTTTTTTGGTGTTGAAGTTGTATTCGATAAAGAAATACTTAAATTTCATAATCCGGTACCTATATATGAAGATGAATTTGGTGTGTCCCATCTTATTGCAAAAGAGACTTTTCAATTCGAAAAAATCCGTGATGTAGACTTCTATATCAATGGCAAAAAACCAGATGTAGTATATCATGAGTCAGAATACTGGACTTATGAACCTGATGAGGATGTAAGTTCGTACATTTTCACTTCAAAAAATGAGGATATCCATGTTTTTAATGTAAGTGGTCTGTCTTCTGATATTGTATCCAATTTGACTGTCAGTACAGAAGATGACACATTGAATCCTCTGATAGAAGAAAAGTATACGGGTAAAAAACTTGAAATAAAGCATTGGGATAGAAGAATTCTTGAACACATAAAAAACAATAATGAGGCAGTTTTCTCGTGTATTATAAAAGAGGGAAGGTTATTAGTTTCTGCACCTAAAATCACGGAGTATTTGGAACTTGATGCATTCGGTCGAATCCTATGGGAAGTGCCAAGTGATAGTTATGAAAAAGACCTGAATCAGTTGACGGTACCAGAGACAGAGAATGATGAATCAATGGTAGTTTTTCCAGGGTTCAGTAAAGCAAAGATTCAAGAGATAATGAAGGATGGTCTGAAGACTATACAAAATCCCTTCATATATAAAGATTATTGGAGAGGTTAAAGATGACCAAGAATACAAGGTATGGTCCTAAGAAATACGGTCCTGGCAACGCAACAAGATATAAGGGCGTTAAAATATCGTTGACATCCAAGTCTGGTACACCTGTTTCTACAGCAGATGAGAATAAAAATTCTCAGGAATCTTCTGCAAACTTGGTTAGTTTAAAAATCCGTGATCAGCTTTTGAAGAAAATTTCCAATCTTGATAATGGTTCAAGAGAGGTTCTTCTTGAAGCATCTGTCGAGACTCTTAATCAGATACTGGTTCGGCCAATTGAGAATGTAGAACCTCCTTCACAGATAAAAATAAACACATTGGAAAATTATCCATGGAACGATCTTGGTCCTGAGTCAGACCTTGACGAGATTCGGTTTCTAGGACAATGCGATATGAACCTTTCTCAGGATAGAGTATTTGTTAAACCTCTGGCTATTTTAAGGGATGGCAAATGGTATTCAATCTCTGAGCGTATTAGTCCTTCTATCTTCCATCATACAGGTAAAGTTCAGTCTTTTGAACCAAAACAGTCAAACAAATACAATCGGTGGCCTAAACAACCACAGGAAAAAGAATATGGCATCTGGGGTATCGAATTTAAGGATAAAATATCAGATAATCAAAATTTTACAAGTACACTCTTAAGTGGCAAAAAGCGTGAACCATATGTAGTTCACAAGGTTAATGCGCCTTCCTCGAATGTTGCAGCTCTCAGGGAAATAGTATTTGATTATGCAACTAATCAGTTTCCTGAAGATGATCGTCAACTTTATTTGACATCTGATAATATATTGTTTGGTTTAAATAATGGCAGGAAAGTCAAGACTTTACATGATGCATCTGCAACATTTTTTGTTTTCAGAACGGATGAAATATTAGAAGCGGGAGGAGTATTATTTATTGTAGAACAACCAGAGGCTATCGGTCAACTTGACTTAATATCAGGATATGAAAAATTTAAGCAAGTTTTCAGATCTATAAATAATTTGTTGGAAAGAAAGCTTACAAAAATACAATTACAGAATTTGATTGATTCTCTAAGTG
>CAVERB010000086.1:0-3242 GCA_963618105.1 Oxalobacter sp.
ATGGTCCCTACGTTAACGTGCGGCTTCGTGCGTTCGTATTTTTCCTTTGCCATTTTTAAATTTCCTTAAAAGAACGATTGTTGGTTTTTTTAGTTGGATTCTGTTGAATTTTTCATTAAATCATTTTGCCCGTGCGCTGACAATAGCTTCGGTCACATTTTTAGGTGCTTCAGCGTAATGCTTGAATTCCATTGTGTAAGTCGCACGGCCCTGTGTCTGGGAACGCAGGGAGGTTGCATAACCGAACATCTCAGACAGAGGGACTTCTGCCTTGATGATCTTGCCACCGCCGCCAGCCATGTCTTCCATACCCTGAACCATGCCACGGCGGGAAGAAAGGTCACCCATAACGGTACCTGCATATTCTTCTGGAGTTTCGACCTCAACCTTCATCATAGGTTCCAGGATAACCGGGTTTGCCTTGCGGCAGCCGTCCTTGAACGCCATGGAAGCCGCCATACGGAATGCGTTTTCATTGGAGTCGACATCGTGGTAAGAACCGAAGAACAGGGTCACCTTGACATCCACAACTGGATAACCAGCCATGACACCAGCATTCAGGGATTCGCGCACACCCTTTTCAACAGCAGGGATAAACTCACGTGGAACAACACCACCCTTGATAGCATCCACAAATTCGAAGCCCTTGCCCGGTTCCTGTGGTTCCAGCTTCAGGACAACATGGCCATACTGACCGCGGCCACCAGACTGCTTGACGAATTTCGCTTCGGAAGAATCGCAATTTGACCGGATGGTTTCACGGTAAGCAACTTGTGGTTTACCGATTGTCGCCTCAACACCGAATTCACGGCGCATACGGTCAACAATGATATCCAGATGCAGTTCGCCCATACCGGCAATAATGGTCTGCCCGGATTCTTCATCAGAATAAACCCGGAAAGAAGGATCTTCCTGTGCCAGACGGCTCAGTGCCAATGCCATTTTTTCCTGGTCGGCCTTGGTCTTTGGTTCAACCGCTTCAGAAATGACCGGATCAGGGAACTCCATCCTTTCCAGGATGATCGGCGCAGACGGATCACACAGGGTTTCACCGGTAGTCGCTTCTTTCAGACCGACTGCCGCAGCAATATCACCCGCAACAACTTCCTTGATTTCCTCACGCTGGTTGGCATGCATCTGCAGGATACGACCGATACGTTCCTTCTTGCCCTTGATTGGATTCAGAACCGTATCGCCAGAATTGACAACACCGGAATAGACTCGAAAGAAAATCAGCTGCCCAACGAATGGATCCGTCATCAGCTTGAACGCCAATGCCGAGAATTTTTCATCATCAGCCGCACGACGGGAAGCCGGCTGGTCGAACTCATCAACCCCCTTAACATCTGGGATGTCAACCGGGGAAGGCAGATAGTCGATGACAGCATCCAGCATTGCCTGGACACCCTTGTTCTTGAAGGCGGTACCGCACATCATTGGAACAATTTCACCATCAATCGTCCTCTGACGCAGGGCTTTCTTGATATCTTCTTCTGCCAGGTCACCGTTTTCCAGGAATTTTTCCATCAGTTCTTCGCTGGATTCCGCAGCGGTTTCAACCAGTTTTTCACGCCATTCCTGCGCCTGGTCTTGCAGGTCAGCAGGGATGTCGCGATATTCAAACTTAACCCCCTTGGATTCATCATCCCAATAGATGGCTTTCATCTTGACGAGATCAACCACACCCTCAAAGTTGTCTTCAGCGCCGATAGGTACCTGGAGAGGAATTGGATTCGCTTTCAAGCGAGAGCGCATCTGGTCATAGACCTTGTAGAAGTTTGCGCCGGTGCGGTCCATCTTGTTGACAAATGCTAGACGCGGGACATGGTATTTGTTAGCCTGGCGCCAGACAGTTTCGGACTGTGGCTGAACACCACCAACCGCACAGTAAACCATACATGCGCCGTCCAAGACACGCATGGAACGTTCAACTTCAATGGTGAAGTCAACGTGTCCTGGGGTATCAATGATGTTGATGCGGTGCTGTGGATAATTGCCACCCATACCAGACCAGAAGCAGGTGGTTGCAGCGGAAGTAATGGTAATGCCGCGTTCCTGTTCCTGTTCCATCCAGTCCATGGTTGCCGCACCATCATGGACTTCGCCCAACTTGTGGTTAACACCAGTATAAAAAAGAATGCGTTCCGTGGTCGTTGTCTTGCCTGCATCAATATGGGCAGAAATACCAATGTTACGGTAACGCTGAATCGGGGTCTTGCGAGCCATTGTTTATCCTAATCTTTTTATGAAGAAAACCGAGCGGCATCCATTTCCGATGTGCCACCCGGCTTTTGAGAAAATCCAACAGGCGACATGAAACGTTTTTCAATATCTGCCGCCATAATTCCTGTTAGAAACGGAAATGGGAGAAAGCCTTGTTGGCTTCAGCCATACGATGAACTTCATCGCGTTTTCTCATTGCACCACCACGACCTTCTGCAGCTTCGAGCAACTCACCTGCCAGACGCTGTGGCATGGATTTTTCGCTACGCTTGATAGAAGCCTCACGCAACCAGCGCATGGAAAGCGCCATCCTGCGTGCTGGACGGACTTCTACCGGAACCTGGTAGTTTGCACCACCGACCCGGCGGGATTTGACTTCAACGATAGGCTTGCAGTTGTTGACTGCCTGTGCAAACACTTCCAGAGGTTCTTTCCCGGTTTTGTCTGCAATGATGTCGAAAGCACCATAAATGATGCTTTCGGCGACTGATTTCTTGCCAGACAACATCAGAATGTTGACAAACTTTGCAACATCAACATTCCCAAACTTTGGATCTGGAAGAATTTCTCGTTTCGGAACTTCACGACGACGAGGCATTTGTTTTCCTTTCTATCTTCAGCTGAGTCCTGCGACTCCCGGCGGCCATCATGACACACCACTTACTCGGTCACTCGACCGGCTCAAAATTACTTAGCTGCTTTAGCGCGTTTTGCGCCGTACTTGGAACGTGCCTGCTTACGATCTTTGACACCCTGGGTATCCAGGGAACCGCGAACCATATGGTAACGGACACCTGGAAGATCCTTGACACGGCCACCACGAAGCAGGACAACACTGTGTTCCTGGAGGTTATGCCCTTCACCACCAATGTAGGAGATGACCTCAAAACCATTGGTCAACCTTACCTTGGCGACTTTACGCATTGCCGAATTAGGTTTCTTCGGTGTCGTTGTATAGACACGGGTGCATACGCCGCGTTTCTGCGGGCAGCTTGCCAGCGCTGGAGATTTGCTCTTAG
>CAVERB010000086.1:3253-15863 GCA_963618105.1 Oxalobacter sp.
TGGCGAATCAATTGATTGATGGTTGGCATCGATTTTATCCAACTAAATAAATATTTAAAGACAATCCCGACCGTTCAGCCCAGTCGGGGACTTACAGAAACTGCTTTCTATGGAAAACCGCCGAAATGGCAGACTGGTAGATTCATCCACAGACACTGAGAAATGGGATTTTAGACTTCCCTGTCATTCAAGTCAATTTTTTCGGACTGACTGATTGCAGTTTTTGATAAATACAACAGGCATATATGCAACAGCCCCCCTGAAAACTAGGGAGGCTGTTGACCAAAGACCTTTGGTCTTGTCAGACAGTTCTTGAAAAACCGACCGTCTTACATTGGTTCAGCGCCATCCGCACTAGGCTGGACTGGCGGAAATCCTTCAACAGGAACCACTTCTTCTGCCATGACACCTTCCGCTTGTTCCTGTTCCACTTTTTGCAGTTCTTCCTGGATCAGCGCCTCGCGTTCCTCACGTTCCCATGCTGCCTTGCGGCGGCGTGCACGATGGACTGTTAGGCCTGTACCAGCTGGAATCAGACGGCCGACAATGACATTTTCCTTCAAGCCCCTCAGCCGATCTTCCTTACCCATGATTGCAGCTTCTGTCAGCACACGGGTGGTTTCCTGGAAGGACGCCGCAGAAATGAAGGAATCCGTGGACAGAGAAGCCTTTGTGATACCCAGCAGGACATTGTCATAAGTTGCAGGAACCTTGCCTTCCTTGATGACCCGTTCATTTTCAACCAGCAGGTCAGAACGCTCAACCTGTTCACCTGGAATGAACCGGGTATCGCCAGGATCCTTGACATTCACCCGGCGCAGCATCTGGCGGACAATGACCTCAATGTGCTTGTCATTGATCTTGACACCTTGCAGACGGTAAACATCCTGAACTTCATCCACGATATAACGCGCCAAAGCCTCGATACCCAGCAAACGCAATATATCCTGGGGATCCGCAGGACCATCCACAATCATCTCACCCTTGTTGACAACCTGGCCGTCATGGACAAGAACCTGTTTGTCCTTACCAATCAGGAACTCATGGCGATTGCCTTCCATATCCGTGATTTCCAGACGCTGTTTGCCTTTGGTTTCCTTACCGAAAGCTACTGTACCGGTCACTTCCGCCAGCATCCCTGCATCCTTGAGAGAACGGGCTTCAAACAATTCTGCGACCCGTGGCAGACCACCAGTAATATCACGGGTCTTCTGAGATTCAGTCGGAATACGGGCAAGCACCTCACCGACAGAAACCTTCTGACCATCCTGGACCATCAGCAATGCACCGACCTGGAAACTGATGGTCACAGCATGTTCAGTGCCAGCAATCTTGACTTCCTCTCCGTTATCATTCAGCAACTTGACCTGTGGGCGGCCAGTCTTTGTTGAACCACTGCGAGCATTCTTGCGGTCAATGACAACCATCGTGGACAACCCGGTTACTTCATCAACCTGCCTTGCAACCGTTACCCCTTCTTCGACATTCTCGAAACGGATGGTACCGGCGTATTCGGTGATGATCGGACGAGTCATCGGATCCCAAGTAGCCAGCACCTTGCCCGCCTTAATTTCATTGCCATCATTGACCAGCAGGGTCGCGCCATATGGCACTTTATGGCGTTCACGTTCACGACCGATACTGTCACAGATGATCATTTCGCCAGAACGGGAAATGACAATCTGCTCTCCCTTGTCATTGGTGACATAGCGCATCGCAGATGTGAAATGGATGGTCCCGTTGGAACGGGCTTCAATACTGGATGCAACCGCAGAACGAGAAGCAGCACCACCAATATGGAAGGTACGCATCGTCAGCTGAGTACCTGGCTCACCGATGGACTGTGCAGCGATGACACCTACGGCCTCACCAGCATTGACCAATTCACCACGGCCAAGGTCACGGCCATAACATTTTGCGCAGAGACCATAGCGGGTTTCGCAGGTCAACGGCGTACGAACCTTGACTTCATCAATACCCTTCTTCTCGATTTCTTCGATGCAGTCCTCATTCAGCAAGGTCCCTGCAGCAAACAGCACTTCATTGGTTTCAGGATTAATGATATCGTTGGCGCAGACACGGCCCAGAATGCGGTCGCCCAGCGCTTCAACGACTTCACCGCCTTCAATCAGTGCCTTCATGACAACACCTTCATGAGTGCCGCAATCATCTTCAATGACAACCAAGTCCTGGGTGACATCCACCAGACGGCGGGTCAAGTAGCCAGAGTTCGCTGTTTTCAATGCGGTATCCGCCAACCCTTTACGGGCACCATGCGTAGAAATGAAGTACTGCAGAACATTCAAGCCTTCACGGAAGTTTGCGGTAATCGGGGTCTCAATGATCGAACCATCCGGTTTTGCCATCAAGCCGCGCATACCCGCCAGCTGACGGATCTGAGCAGCAGAACCACGGGCACCGGAGTCCGCCATCATATAAATGGAATTGAAAGACTCCTGCTCCCCGACTGATCCGTCACGTTTGACAACCTTTTCTTTCTTCAGGTTTTCCATCATGACTTTACCAACTTCATCGCCAGTCTTGCCCCAGATATCGACCACCTTGTTGTAACGTTCACCGGCAGTGACCAGACCAGAAGCATACTGCTGCTCAATCTGCTTGACTTCCTGTTCCGCATTGGAAATCAACCCATATTTCTTCTCTGGTACCAGCATATCGTTGATACAGATGGAAATACCTGCCTTTGTTGCAAGCTTGAAGCCATTGGACATCAGATCATCTGCAAAGATAACCGTTGCCTTCAAGCCGCATTTACGGAAAGATGCATTGATCAGCTTAGAGATTTCTTTCTTCTTCAGAGGTTTGTTCAAAATGGAGAACGGTAACCCCTCCGGCAGGATCTCAGACAGCAATGCTCGGCCGACAGTGGTCTCTACACGATTGACCTTCTTGACCATCTCGCCTGTCAATGGATCCCTTTCCAAATCCGGCATACGCACCGTGACACGGCTGGTCAGTTCAACAACCTTATTGTCATAAGCTCGCTGCACTTCACTGATGTTTGCAAAGAACATCCCTTCGCCCTTGCCATTGATTTTTTCACGGGTCGCATAATACAGTCCCAGCACCATATCCTGAGACGGCACAATGGAAGGTTCGCCATTGGATGGGAACAGCACATTGTTGGAAGCCAGCATCAAAGTACGTGCTTCAAGCTGAGCTTCAATAGACAAAGGAACATGGACCGCCATCTGGTCACCATCAAAGTCAGCATTGAACGCAGCACAGACCAATGGGTGCAGCTGGATGGCCTTGCCTTCAATCAAGACAGGTTCAAATGCCTGGATACCCAACCTATGCAGGGTTGGCGCACGGTTCAGCATGACAGGATGTTCGCGAATGACTTCAGACAGGATATCCCAGACCACGGCTTCCTGCATTTCGACCAGACGTTTGGCTGCCTTGATAGTAGTTGCCAGTCCCATCCCTTCCAACCGATGGAAGATAAAAGGCTTGAACAGTTCCAGCGCCATCAGTTTCGGTAATCCGCACTGATGCAATTTCAGCTGAGGACCGACTGTAATGACTGAACGTCCAGAGTAGTCAACACGTTTACCCAGCAGGTTCTGACGGAAACGACCGCCCTTGCCCTTGATCATTTCAGCCAGGGATTTCAGCGGACGTTTGTTCGCCCCGGTCATCGCCTTGCCGCGGCGGCCATTGTCAAGCAGCGAATCAACCGCTTCCTGCAACATGCGCTTTTCGTTGCGGGTGATGATATCCGGCGCACGCAGTTCCAGCAGACGTTTCAGGCGGTTGTTACGGTTGATAACACGGCGATACAGGTCGTTCAGGTCTGAAGTCGCAAAACGGCCGCCATCCAGTGGAACCAATGGACGCAAATCCGGTGGAAGCACAGGGAGTACTTCCATAATCATCCATTCCGGTTTGATGCCAGAACGCTGAAACGCTTCCAGCACTTTCAGGCGTTTTGCAAATTTTTTGATCTTCGCTTCAGACTTGGAATTCTTCAGCTCTTCACGGAGAACTTCTACTTCATGGTCAATATCAATTGAACGCAGCAGTTCACGGATACCTTCAGCCCCCATTGATGCTGAAAAGTCTTCACCGAATTCCTCACGCTTGGCATAGTAGTCATCCTCAGACATAATCTGCCCCGGCTTCAACGGTGTCATGCCTGCATCGGTGACTACATAGGCTTCAAAATACAACACGCGTTCAATGTCACGCAACGTCATATCCAGAACCATACCGAGACGGGATGGCAACGATTTCAGAAACCAGATATGGGCGGCAGGAGAAGCCAGCTCAATATGTCCCATCCGTTCACGGCGGACTTTCGCCAGGGTGACTTCAACACCGCATTTTTCGCAGATGACACCACGATGTTTCAGACGTTTATACTTGCCGCAAAGACATTCATAGTCCTTGATAGGACCAAAGATCTTCGCACAGAACAGACCATCACGTTCCGGCTTGAATGTACGGTAATTGATCGTTTCCGGTTTTTTAACCTCACCGTATGACCATGACCTGATTTTGTCAGGTGATGCCAAGCTGATCTTGATGGCATCAAAATGTTCATCTTGCTGAACTTGCTTGAAAAGGTCGAGCAGTGCTCTCATAGTTCACTCCCAATGGTGTGAAGACGGCCAACAATCCTGTGTACCGGACACAGTGGCCATGCGCTGCGCCCGGTCTCTGATCCTATCTGCTTAATTGGTTTCCAGATCGATATCGATCCCCAGTGAGCGGATTTCCTTAACCAGAACATTAAATGATTCAGGCATACCTGCATCAATGACATGCTCACCCTTGACCAGGTTTTCATAGACCTTGGTACGACCGGCAACATCATCAGACTTCACTGTCAGCATTTCCTGAAGGACATAAGAAGCGCCGTAAGCTTCTAATGCCCAGACTTCCATTTCACCGAAGCGCTGGCCACCGAACTGGGCCTTGCCTCCCAGAGGCTGCTGGGTGACCAGAGAATATGGACCGGTAGAACGTGCATGCATCTTGTCATCAACAAGATGATGGAGTTTCAGCATATGCTTGTAACCTACAGTGACAGGACGTTCAAACGCTTCACCGGTACGGCCATCATACAGTCTGACCTGGTTCTTCATTTCGGTCAGCCCCAGCTTTTCTGCGATGTCATCCGGATAGGCCAGATCCAGCATACGGCGGATATCCGGCTCTTCTGCACCATCGAAAACCGGTGTTGCAAAAGGAACGCCATCCTTCAGATTTTCCGCCAGTGCAAGGATTTCGTCGTCCGTCAGGCTGTCCAGGTCTTCAGGTCGTTCACCACTCTGGTAGATTTGTTTCAGGAAACCACGGATATCATCAACCGCCTGTTTCGCCCGCAACATTTCACCGATACGTAGCCCCAAACCATGGGATGCCCATCCAAGATGGGTTTCCAGAATCTGACCAATATTCATACGGGAAGGCACACCCAGTGGATTCAGCACAATATCTGCCGGTGTACCGTCTGCCATATATGGCATATCCTCAACAGGAACTATCTTGGAAACCACCCCTTTGTTGCCATGACGACCTGCCATCTTGTCTCCAGGCTGTAGGCGACGTTTTACTGCCAGATAGACTTTGACCATCTTCTGGACACCTGGCTGCAGTTCATCGCCCTGAGTCAGCTTCTTGCGCTTTTCTTCAAATGCCAAGTCAAACTGATGGCGTTTTTCTTCGATAGATTCTTTGATGGCTTCCAGGGAATTGGCAACCTCTTCTTCAGCTGGACGGATATCAAACCAGAAATATTTTTCCAGATTGTCCAGATAGCTTTCAGTGATCTCTGCGCCATGCGCCAGTTTGTTTGGACCGCCATTCGCTTTCTGGCCGACCAACTGGCGTTTCAGACGCTGGAACGCATCACCTTCAACAATACGCAATTGGTCATTCAGGTCAATTCGGTAACGTTTCAGCTCATCATCAATAATCTGCTGGGCACGTTTATCCCTTTCCAATCCTTCACGAGTAAACACCTGAACATCAATAACCGTACCGACCATACCTGATGGAACACGCAGCGAAGTATCCTTCACATCAGAAGCCTTTTCTCCGAAAATCGCACGGAGCAGTTTTTCCTCCGGTGTCAGCTGGGTTTCACCACGTGGTGTCACCTTACCGACCAACACATCGCCAGCTTCAACTTCAGCACCGATATAGACGATACCGGATTCATCCAGGCGCGACAGCTGATTTTCAGCCAGATTGGAAATATCGCGAGTGATCTTCTCTGCACCCAGCTTGGTATCACGGGCAACGACAGACAGTTCCTCGATATGAATGGAAGTATAACGATCGTCCTCGACTACCTTTTCTGAAATCAGGATTGAGTCTTCATAATTCAGCCCATTCCATGGGGTAAACGCCACCAGCAAGTTCTGTCCCAGTGCCAGTTCACCCAGATCGGTAGAAGCACCATCAGCGATGACATCTCCTTTTTCGATACAGTCACCGACCTTGACGATAGGACGCTGGTTGATATTGGTATTCTGGTTGGATCGGGTGTACTTGATCAGGTTGTAGATATCGACACCGACTTCACCAGCACGGGTTTCCTCATCGTTCACACGAACGACAATACGACCGGCATCAATGAAATCAACCACACCGCCACGGTCAGCCTTCACAATCGTACCGGAATCACCTGCAACCGTACGTTCTATACCCGTACCAACCAATGCTTTCTGTGGACGCAGGCAGGGAACTGCCTGACGCTGCATGTTCGCGCCCATCAACGCACGGTTCGCGTCATCGTGTTCCAGGAACGGAATCAGGGATGCCGCAACAGACACAATCTGACCTGGTGCAACGTCCATGTACTGAACACGTTCTGGAGAGACGAAAGCCGTTTCGCCAGCTTCGCGGGCAGCAACCAACTCATCGCCCAGCATACCGTTTTCATCAATCCGGCTGTTCGCCTGGGCAATAATGTATTTGCCTTCCTCAATCGCAGACAGATAATCAATCTGGTTGGTCACCTTGCAATTTTCAACCCGACGGTATGGCGTTTCCAGGAACCCATATTCATTCAGACGAGCATACAACGCCAGGGAATTGATCAAACCGATGTTTGGACCTTCAGGTGTTTCAATCGGACAGACACGGCCATAATGCGTTGGATGAACGTCACGAACTTCAAAACCGGCACGCTCACGAGTCAACCCCCCTGGTCCCAAGGCAGAAATACGGCGTTTATGCGTGATTTCAGACAATGGGTTGGTCTGATCCATGAACTGGGAGAGTTGGGAAGAACCAAAGAACTCACGGATAGCCGCAGAAATCGGTTTGGAATTGATCAGTCCACTTGGCATCAGGTTGTCAGATTCTGCCTGTCCAAGACGTTCCTTGACAGCACGTTCAACCCGGACCAGACCAGCACGGAACTGGTTTTCCGCCAGTTCACCGACACAACGGACACGACGGTTGCCCAAATGGTCAATATCGTCAACCTCACCTTTACCGTTACGCAGGTCAACCAGAATCTCGATAACTGACAGGATATCATCATCAGACAGCGTCATCGGACCTGTCAGGTCTTCACGGCCGACACGACTGTTGAACTTCATCCGGCCAACCGCAGACAAGTCATAGCGTTCTTCACTATAGAACAGACCATTGAATAGGGCTTCAACCGATTCTTCGGTCGGCGGTTCACCCGGACGCATCATACGGTAGATGGCAATCCGTGCCGCCATCTGGTCAGCCGTATCATCAATCCTCAATGTCTGGGACATATAAGGACCATGGTCAAGTTCATTCGTGTACAAGGTCTGGATACTATCGATACCGGCCTTGCGCAAACGTTCCATGACAGCTTCAGTGATTTCCTCATTGGCTTTTGCGACAACCTCGCCGGTATCGCCGTCAATGATGTCTTTCGCCAATGCCCGGCCATACAGATATTCTTCAGGCACAGAAATACGTTCCAGTCCGGCTTTCTGAATATCGCGGATATTGCGGGCATTGATACGCTTGTCTTTCTCGACAAGCACTTTGCCATCTTTGTCAGCAATATCAAAACGGGCAACCTCACTCCGCAGGCGGGCTGGGATGAAATCCATCTCTGCGCCTTGATCTCGTAGCTTGAACGTGTCAAACTCGAAGAATTTTTCCAGGATCTGTTCATTGGTCATACCAATCGCCTTCAGCAGCACCGTGACTGGCATCTTGCGGCGACGGTCGATACGGAAGAACAGGACATCCTTGGGATCAAACTCGAAATCAAGCCAAGATCCACGGTAAGGAATAATCCTCGCGGAAAACAACAACTTGCCGGAAGAATGGGTCTTGCCCTTGTCATGTTCAAAGAACACGCCTGGGGAACGGTGCAACTGGGAAACAATCACACGCTCTGTCCCATTGATGACAAAAGAACCGTTAGGCGTCATCAGGGGCAGATCCCCCATGAAGACAGACTCTTCTTTCAGTTCTTTGACAACCGGTTTGTTTGGCGAATCCTTATCCAAGATCACCAGACGGATCTTTGCCCGCAGTGCAGAAGCCAGCGTGACTCCACGCTGCTGGCATTCTTTCATATTGAACTGCGGTTCTTTCAATTCATAGGAAACAAACTCCAGGCGCGCAAAACCATTATGGGATACAATCGGAAAAATCGAGGTAAAGGCAGATTGCAGCCCTTCGTTTTTCCGTTTGGAAGGTGGGACATCAGCTTGCAGGAATTTTTCATAAGATTCCAGCTGTGTCGCAAGCAGGTTTGGGACCTGATGAACATTTTCGCGCTTTGCAAAAGATTTGCGGATGCGCTTCTTCTCAGTGAATGAGTAGTGCATGGACACTCCATGAGTGGCTGAAGGATGGAAAATTCAGTTTTATGCTCTGTCTGTTCACACAGCACAAAAGTCAATCTTCACATCAAAACAAAATTGCCTTATCAGCGAAAAATGAGCCAAAACCAGTTTGCCCTTCCGGGCAAACCAGTTGTGACCCTGATACTGCTTTATCTTGACCGAAGCCAGGATTATTTAAGTTCAACCTTAGCGCCGGCAGCTTCGAGTTTCTTCTTGAGCTCTTCAGCTTCTTCCTTGCTAACGTCTTCCTTGACTGGCTTAGGTGCTGCTTCAACCAGACCCTTGGCCTGAGCCAGACCCAGACCGGTGATTTCGCGAACAGCCTTGATGACATTGATCTTCTTGTCACCGATTTCAGCCAGGACAACGGTGAATTCGGTCTTTTCTTCAGCAGCTGCAGCGCCATCGCCGGCAGCAGGACCTGCTGCAACAGCCATAGCAGCAGCAGAAACACCGAATTTTTCTTCGAATGCCTTGACCAGGTCATTCAATTCCATTACAGACATCGCACCTACGGCTTCCAAGATGTCTTCTTTGCTAATTGCCATGTAAAACTCCTAAATTTATCCGTTTATTTTTAAAATATGGGATTCGAGACCTGTAAAAACCACCTTGGTCAGGCAGCTTCTGCCCCCTGCTTTTCAGCCAAGGCAGCCAATGCACGGGCAAAGCCCGAAACAGGTGCCAACATAACGCCCAACAGCTGAGAAATAAGCACTTCGCGGCTTGGAATACTTGCCAATGCGACAACGCCGCCCTGATCAAGCATCTTACCTGCATAGCAACCACCTTTGATAATCAGTTTGTCATTGCCTTTTGCAAATTCCTGGACAACTTTTGCAGCAGCAACGGCATCCTTGGAGATGGCGTAAACCAGCGGCCCCTTCATTTCAGAAGCAAGTTCCGCGAAAGCAGTTCCTTCAACAGCACGGCGTGCCAGCGTGTTTTTCAGAACACGCATGTAAACGCCGTTTTCACGTGCAGCAGCACGCAGACGCGTCATGTCACCAACCTGGATACCACGATATTCGGCCAGCACAACAGTCTGTGCATCAGCGATCTGGGCACTGACCTCTGCAACAACAGCCTTCTTGTCGTTCAGATTGAGACTCACGGTCAACCTCCAAAAAAGATATCTTCATCATCAATGAATCCGATATCGGTTCAACACGGTGACCAACATCAGGAGTTTACATCTTTTCAGGCAACTCCCTGAAAAGGTAAAACCTTTTGGGCTCACCATCTACGCTGGGTGTTTTTTAACACAGTCTCCTGTGCCCAGCGGTCTTTGACTGTCTGTACGGCAAACCTGCCGTACAGCCCAAAGTCTTTATCCCTCGAAAGGGAAAACAGTTACATCAAGCGCCGATTGTGGACTGATCAACACGCACGCCAATGCCCATCGTAGTGGACAGAGAAACACGGCGGATATAAGTCCCTTTGGCGCTCGCAGGTTTCGCCCTGTTCAGCGCATCCATAATAGCGACCAGATTGGTCTTCAATGCTTCATCAGAGAAGTCACGGCGACCGATGGTTGCATGGATGATACCTGCACGGTCAGTCCTGTACTGGACCTGACCTGCTTTTGCATTCTTGACAGCAGTCACAACATCAGGCGTGACTGTTCCGACCTTAGGATTTGGCATCAAACCACGCGGTCCCAAGATCTGCCCCAACTGACCGACAACACGCATCGTGTCTGGAGAAGCAATGACAACATCAAAATTCAGGTCGCCTCCCTTAATCTGGGCTGCCAGGTCTTCCAGACCGACAATATCAGCGCCAGCCGCCTTGGCAGCATCAGCCTTTTCACCAGAAGCAAAAACCGCAACACGAACAATCTTACCGCTGCCGGCAGGCAGGACAACAGAACCACGAACAACCTGATCGGATTTACGGGGATCCACACCCAGCTGGACAGCAACGTCAACAGATTCATTGAACTTGGCAGTTGCACATTCTTTCAGCAATGCCAATGCATCGTTCAGCGCATAAGTCTTGGAACGGTCAACCTTTTCCTGGAAAGCCTTAACCCGTTTAGATACCTTAGCCATTATTCACCCTCCACAGTAATACCCATAGACCGGGCGGAACCAGCGATGGTACGGACAGCCGCATCCATATTAGCAGCAGTCAGGTCAGGTTTCTTAATGGTTGCAATTTCTTCAGCCTGGGCACGGGTCAGCTTACCGACCACTTCCTTGCCAACGTTCTGGGCACCTTTCTGAACACCTGCCAGTTTCTTGATCAGGTAAGTTGCAGGAGGTGTCTTCATTTCGAACGTAAAAGACTTATCGGCATATGCGGTGATGATGACAGGGATCGGCATACCTGCTTCCATCTTCTGGGTCCGCGCATTGAATGCTTTGCAAAATTCCATGATATTCAGTCCACGCTGACCCAGCGCAGGACCAATAGGAGGGGATGGATTGGCCTTACCAGCTGGCACCTGCAGCTTGATATAGCCGGCGATTTTCTTTGCCATTTCAGATTTTCCTTAGATGAGTCGTAACGCCGACAGCCTATCCGCCGGCTCCTCTTTACCAGTCAATCAAGCGGACTGGACAAACGCTTTTTAAACCTTCTCAACCTGACCGAATTCAAGCTCAACAGGCGTTGACCGACCAAAAATTGTGACAAGAACACGAAGCCGGGATTTTTCATAATTGACCTCCTCGACCGTGCCATTGAAATCAGCGAAAGGTCCTTCCTTGATGCGGACCATTTCATTGACTTCATAAGAAACTTTAGGACGCGGATTCTCTGCACCATCCTGCATCTGACGGAGCAGTTTTTCCATTTCATAAGCAGGGATAGGTGTCGGCTTGTTGGACTTGCCCCCAACGAACCCGGTGACCTTGTTGGTATCCTTGACCAGATGCCAGGTCTTGTCAGTCATTTCCATTTCGACCAAGACATATCCTGGGAAAAAGCGGCGTTCTGCAATCGTCTTACGGCCACCCTTTACTTCGACAACCTCTTCGGTTGGAATAAGAATCTGACCAAACTGATCGCCCATGCCCATCCTGTCAATACGTTCGCGCAATGCACGGCTGACGCTCTTTTCCATGCCTGAATAGACATGGACAACATACCAGCGCATCTTATCAGAAGCGCCAGATCCGACCTCAACGGTCTGACCCTGAACCTTATCGCTCATTTAATTCTTCCAGCCAAGTATGAGGTTGTAGAGTACAAAATCGAAAAGCTTGTCAGTACCCCACAAGAAAACCGCCATCAGCAGGACAAACCCGAACACAATCGCTGTCATACGAAGAGAATCCTTACGTTCAGGCCAGACAACCTTCCTAACCTCACGAACAGATTCACGAGCAAACGCCATGAACTCGCCGCCAGAAGGCGAGAAGAAAAACAGGACTGCGCCCACAACAACACCGACAGCCAACGCGCCCAAACGGACAAACGTCGGTTTACCGGACAGGAAATAATAACCAACAATACCCGCCAATACCGCAACAACAGCAAGAAGTACCAAAACCTTGCTGCCGCCAGCGCTGGAACCGCCTTGAGCCCGAACAGGTTGGGTTGCCATAAACTTTACTTTCCGTTAAAGCCAAGAAGAGAGTGGCAGGGGAAGAGGGGATCGAACCCCCGACCTACGGTTTTGGAGACCGTCGCTCTGCCAGTTGAGCTATTCCCCTACTCTCAGAAGCCAGATGTAATCCAGTTTTCACTGCCCTTCACAAAGAAGGACATCCCACACACAGGAATTATTCGTTGATTTTGGTAACAACCCCTGCACCGACAGTACGGCCACCTTCACGAAT
>CAVERB010000087.1:0-13844 GCA_963618105.1 Oxalobacter sp.
CTATTCCCGATACGCTCTGCTTCGGCGGTATCTCCTGCAACATATGGATATGGTCTGGACAGCATTCTGCCTCTATTATGTTTATTCCTTTCCATTCGCATAAGCGACGAAGTATTTCTCCTATGGCACGACGTTTCTCTCCATAGAAAACCTGCCGCCTATACTTGGGCGCAAATACGATGTGGTACTTACAATTCCACTTCGTATGCGATAAACTTTTCACATCACTCATGTGTTCTCCTTCCTTTCTGATTTCTCTGTGTTGCAGTTGCCAGACCGCTTCTCAGTTTTATCAGTTTGGAAGGTGTTTGTGACGTATAGCTGTAAGCTTTTTGGAACCCCCAGCCTACCTGGGGTTTTCGGTTGACAATAAGACAGCAAAGCTGTCCGCCCTTTATATCTCTGCCCTGAAGGACAGAGCTTTACAGGGCTTTCAGGTAAAAACGGGATGGCATCAGAGAAGTACGTGTTTCCTGTCAGGAAAATGCCAAATGCGTTGGAATCAGGTAAACTGAAACCATGAAGGTTTGAGAAACACAGCTAACAGGAGGAATCATGAAAGAAAAGGAATTCAATATTCAAGACTATTTGAATACCAAAACCGACCGCAGGCTCTTCCTTAAGGAATGTATCAAACAGGATACAGGGGATGGGAGTTTGATTGCTTCAGCTCTCAAGGATGTCGTTGAAGCCGCTGGTGCTGCTGAAGTTGCTGAAGCAATCGGTATAAAAGAAGAAGCACTGAAAAAAGCATTGGCAGACAGTGCCTCGTTGCCTTTCATTACCACGCTCAAAATCATGCAGGTTTTTGGCATTCGGCTTAAGGCAAAAAAAGTCAAGAAAACCAAAAAGAAATAACTGAGACCAAATATCAAAAATGCCTGTGGCGCGCATCCACAGGCATTTTTGTTTATAGTATTCAGGCTGTCAGCCCAAACCGACAGCCATCATATCAGATTAAGAATAGGCAAGATACTGGAATTCTCCAAATTCAGCATCCAGACGCTGGACAACATCTTCCATATATTCCTCATCCAGCTCATCCCAGCCAACCGCATCCTTACAGTACACCGAAGCGAACGCATCCAGGAACGATTTTTCATCATTGAAAAATGCAGGGACCGCCTTGGGATCTGACATGTCGCACAGGCAATAAATATCCAGTTCCATCGAATCAGGCAATGCCAGCAGCCCTTTGAAAAAGGCAACCGCATCTGCGGCATCACCGCGGGTGACATCTTCATGCAGGTAAGCCAGTTCAGTCCCTTTCAGGTCTTCATGGGTCAGGTTGCCCGCTTGCAGTTTGGCCCGGACATTCGCCCAATGGTCATCAGACAGACCACGCAGTTTCAGGGCAGGCCAGGACTTGATCTCCCCATGGCTGACACCCAGCCCGTCAGGAGTGATATATTCATAACGCAGTCCATCCGCCGTACCGATTACACTGGCGCAGATACCCTGGCGTTTCAGGGTATCAATCAG
Source organism: Oxalobacter sp. (assembly GCA_963618105.1). GTDB lineage: Bacteria > Pseudomonadota > Gammaproteobacteria > Burkholderiales > Burkholderiaceae_D > Oxalobacter. The sequence goes on from CAVERB010000087.1 coordinate 1,483, forward strand.
GAAAGCCCGGTTCATTTTGAATTCCATTTCCAATCCTTTCAATTCAAGGGGGCCATCTAGGATACATCAATCGCCATCAGTCCCCAAAACATAGAAAACAAAAAAATCAATGGTTCAGTTCATCTAACCGACAATACAAAAATAAATAAGGACAAAACCACGAAAAACAAGAGATGAGCAGACAAAACGTCAGTCTCTTGGGGCAGTGCAGACGTAGCGCGTTGACCGTATTCACGGAAGGCTTGTCCTTCGCTCCGAGGCGGAAGTAGTTCTCAACGAACTCCGACAGCCACAGCGCGTGGTTCTCCCGGACGGTGCGCTCGTTGTCGGTCGGCATCATGGCCGTGTAGTCGGTGCCCTTCGTGTTGCTGCTCTTCAGGGAAACCTGATATAGTTTTGCCCAAATACAAGACCGTGATCTTTGTGCATGGTTGCTTCTGGCATAGGCATAACGGCTGCAAATACGCGACTACTCCAAGTAGCAATTCTGAATACTGGCAACAGAAGTTTCGCCGGAATACCGAAAACGACAGTAAACACGTCCGAGAGTTAAGTGACTTGGGGTGGAAAGCCATTACGATATGGGAATGTGAAATAAAGAAAGCCTTTGCTGAAACCATGGATCGAGTAGAAAACGAACTTCGATCACAGAAATAAAAAAAGGCCACATCTAAAAATTATACTCCAAAGATGTGGTCTTTTCTGTTGTGGTTCCGCTTGAAGACGCCGCTCAAAATACTGTTTTCATAGTATCCCTAATGGGCGTGTGCCGGCGCAGTGAGATTTTTCTTGACGGGATGATCAAGATAAAACCATATTTTGCGGGGTTACTGCCGTCTGTCAGTCTTCAGTTTCGATTAGAATAATATACGCCATCCACTTAAATAAAAGGTCATGCCATGACAGCTACTGGACAAAAATCACCAGAACAAAGGGTTCTTGACATTCTCAATACGCTCCGTAACAGAGGACGTTTTGTCCCAAAAGGCAGTATCGAATGGCATCGTGTCGGATTTCAGATTGATGGACTCATCAATTTCAATCCCGCACAGGGTTGGCTGATGCGTGGACTTTGGCATTCTCTCATGGGCAATACTCAGGATATCCATAATAGTGTCCGAAATGTTTATCGGCTCACCCGAAGTATCCCTGCATTGCTTGATGTCATCGGTATCTATACCAGCCATGGAATGCCATCTGCCACAAATCAAGTCTATGCTTATGCTGCCAATCCTACCCATGGTGATCTCCTGCATGCATTGCCATACGCAGTTGCGACAGGCTCCCTGCAACAGACGGTTGAGCATCTCGATAAAGCACAGGAACTTGGTATTGACTTGGCTGGACACGATGAACTCATCAGTAAAATCCGTACGGCAACCAGTCTTCTCAATGCTCATGGTATCACTGACCAGGCACTTGCTAGGCATCTTGACCTGGCAGGTGAGGTCATGCGTGAAAACCAGCGTTTCCAAGGACTGCCAAACTTGCATTTGCCGGAAAAAGATCCGGGAAGTTTCCTTATTGAATACCTTGTTGATTGTGAACCTGCTGAAATCTTTGCTTATAACCATTCTCTGGCTGAAAAGGAAAAAGTAGCGGGTATTGGGAAAAACCCTGCATACAGTATTGTATTTACGGCTGGACGATAGGGGGCAAGACAGTTTGCCTTTGACAGTTTAAGAATGCCTAGCAACATCCCGGTAACCCGGCATATTTGTTCAGGCAATCCCTTATTCAGCTGGACACATCCACCGAAGGACAATGGCATGTATCTGGTCCGAATGGCGCACTTTGTCAATTGCAGGCATATTTTTACTGTCTTCGGATAGTTCATTATCCTGCTCATCCAATAAGTGCAATTCCAAAGCTGTCACCTTACGAGAGGCGCAATTTACCCGGTAGAGTGTGTCAATATTTGCAAGTTTGCCATGGCTTTCTTCTGAAAAAGCAATCACAAACCAACCGCTGTATGGGAGAACAGAGGGCGTTTTCCGACTTCGGAAGATAATCGTACCATCATCTGTTTCCCCGATTGGCTGACAAGGCGGACAGACATGCTTAAACGGCGATGCCATCACTGCTCCTGTCATCATCATAAACGACAGCAGGAGAGTTAGTTTTTTCATCATAGCGGTTTATTGGCAGATCAGAGTCATGATTTTGCCATAAACAGTACCGACTGTTCCTTTTTCAGTGATGACTTGGTCGTCAGGGAAAGGATGGGTCTGTCCAATGGAACCATCTTCTTTGATATCTACACCAGCCACCATGGAAACAGTCTGCTTTCCGCAGTCGGCTTTGTACAAAGTAGCAGAATCGGTACCTTTGGTTTTATCAATGACCCGGACATTCATTCCAATTTTTTTCAGGACTTCAGCATTTGGCAGTGGCTTTTGCAGATACACACCGCCATTATCATCACCAGTCAGTTGAGACCAGCCTGCCAGACCAGCAGCAGATGCTGTGGAACAACTCAATGCGGCAATACCCAACAGGGCAACGGTCAACGTTTTTTTCATAGTCATCCTCTTTGGAAAAATCAGTCAAAAAATCAAGATGCGGTCATTTACCGCAAATTATCTTCTAAGTCTGCCATAAACAGACCTTTTTGGGGCATCCAATGTAAACTTTTTCATCCGTTGTTTTCAGTAGAAAAGGAAGCATTGAGGAGAGATACAGAACAATGGCAGGAACCATTAGTCGTCACTGCTGAACCAATCCGTCATCGAATGATACAGTCCCATGAAAAAACCATCTTTTGCGCGTTCCTGTTTCTTTTGGATACGGGCATCATAAACTTTCTTGCGGGCTGCCCAGCGTTGTGCGGCTTCTTCACGTTTTTCCTCAGGTGTTTTTAGGGCTTCTGCTTTCTGTGCTTCGCTGTCAGCATCCCTGTTTTTTTCTGGGTCAATGGTTTCTGAGGGAGTTTCAGGATGTTCGACTAACAAAGCAGGTTTCCTAGACCCTCTGGCAGCAGGATCCAAGGTGACTTGCAAAGGATCATTGCCACGCAGCACTTCAAATACCATCAAATGGTCAGTGTTTGAATAACTGTTGACGATAGTATGGAAATGGCGGTCATTTTCAATGACAATCCCATTCACACTGTAAAGGATATCCCCTTTCTTCAGGTTTGCGGCAAATCCAGGGGAATCATAGAAAACACGTTTCACCACAACACCACGGTTGTAGCCAAGCCGCCGTTTCTGGTCTGCAGTCAATGACTGTGTCTCAAGTCCAAGGGCTGGCACTTTTGAACGCTTTACCAAGAAAGTGGCAGATTGGTTGAAACGCTGTTTGTTATAAGATACAGGCAGATAGCTTAATCCCCAGAACCCTTCCTTGTTTTCAGTATTGTCGTCTTTGCCTTCGGTTGTTTCAGCAGGCAGCTTATCGGGATGCTGTGTTGTTTCCTCAGACAATGCTTGAGCCTTGGTTTCTGTCATCGCTTGAGGCGCAAAACCTGTTACCTTGCCTGCCTGTTTAGTGGCATACAGTACATGGGTTGCACCAACATTTTTTGCCTGTTCAGCGAGTTTTTCAGTTTCAACCAATGGGGCATTGAAAGTTGATGTGCCGATGATGATGAAACCATGTGACAATGCTTCATCCAGTTCAGAGGCGGTATCTCCGGAGGAAGCGGTCAGTATCGGTGTGCTTTCATCAGGCAGATACTGGAGGTGCCGCTTTTCATTTTCAGGGATTTTGGCCGCCCTGTAATAATCATGATAAGGATTGGTGGCACACCCGGTCAGCATCATCGTCAAAACGGCAGATGCAGTCAGCAGAACAAAACGGGCATGGTTCAAATTCATGGTTAATTGAGATGGTCAATAGGGTAGTTCCCCGGTCGTTGATACCGAAAAGGCAGTAACTTGCGCATTGTATCAGAGCTGTCAGGCAACCGTCCTATTGTTCTCTATGGGATTTAGTCGGCTGAATAGCTTTCTGTATTTTCATATGGAAAACGGAGGCAATCGCATTGGCACATTGACCCTCCGTTATATCAATAGGCTTTCTGTCCAGGCACAGGATACGGTGGGTTTGGGCATCACGGCTGCCATAGGCAAGCGTCATGAATACTTGATCCTTCAGGTTTTTAGCGGTTGCCTGCCAATGAAAAAGGGCGATGGATTGCCCATTATCAGTCACCAAATTTGAGGAAACCGAAAGCCGTTGGTTGATGTCAGATGCCGATAACCCATACAAAATCTCTTGTTGACTCAGGAACTTTACAACAAGTGTCCGAAACTGTTGTTCCAGTTCTGGTAGGGTTCCTGCAGTGATTGGCAGCTTATCCAATGGGCTACTGCGGATAATCACCTGTACACCTGTCGGAGCAGCCAGTTTCTGGGCAATGACATCTTGGCGGTTTGTCCACATCCGGATAATCGCCAAGACGCACAGCAATATGACGGCAACGGCTACAATTTTCATCGTACGGCTGGTACCGGCTCCTTTCTGCAGAGTTTGCATGGTTGAGGAGGATCTTGTAGGAGAGGGAGAGATGTGGTCAGGTAAAGAGGAATGGCGTTGATGCAGGGACAGAGGATGTCTGCCGTCATCTTTTGGAGAATTGCTGTCAGCCATGATTACTCAAATGCGGACATGGAAAACCTTCTCGATCTCATCTGCACAGGCACCATGGGTCAGTGAGACAGGGTAACGGTAATAGCAGGCAATACGCTTCAGTGTTTCACCCGAATAGCCATAAATTACAACCCCATGGCTGATGGTATCTACTTGCACAGCAGGATAATGGTAACGAAAAACAATCAGACGTCGACCTGCAACAGGAATGGAAAACGCTTCTAACTCAAGCCGTTTCAACAACGTATCCATTGCGTTCTGCATCGGAGTCTTCTCCGGAGGCAGGGCATGAGCTGCAGATTCCGATGACTGCCGTGTCTGCTGCATGGCTTCATCAGATTTTACCACTGTATTCTGCTGACTGGTTGGAGAAGCCAGGGACGAGTCAGAAGAAGATTCTCCATTTACCTGTGCTGACTGAGAGGGAGGATCAGGCGGTACATTATTTGCTAATGCAATTTCTTCAGCCACTTTGGAGCGCATTGCCTTGCCAAACTTGCGCAAATCATGGGGAGACAACTTAGTCAGCTGATCCTTCACATTCATAGCATCAGTAGTGGTGACAATCATATCCTTTTTGGGGGAGAGGTTCTTGTTACGCAACCAGTCTCCCACAAAATGGCGGGCGGCAAAGCAGATGATGACCAACACCAAGACCACGCCCAATGCGATCAACCGCTTTTTCCGCTTCTCACTATTGGAAAGAAACTGTCGTTCAGGCATCCATCATTCCCCAAGCATCAGCAGACCAGACCATTGATTACTGTTCTTCCATCGGATAATCTTCAGGTAACGCATATTCTCCTTTTCCATAGCTATACCTGATTTCATAAGCCGCTGGTTTCAAGGTTTTGCCCTTGACTTGACGGTTCATCTGGACATAAATCGGATAGTAACCATCACGTGCATCTATTTCATGGATAGACGCCTTACCGTCATAAATGGTGACATGGTCTCCCCGAACACCGCCGTCATCGTGATAGATGGGGATCTTGCCGATGTCCTGAATGAAATATTGGGACAAACCGTTCTTCTGCAGCGTGTAAAACTGTAGCCAGATATCGGTATAACCTTGCCCTGTAAAACTGCTCTCCAGCTGCCATCCATAACGTCTAGGTCCCAGTTTCACGAATTTTCCTTCAGGGGCAACACCATAAGATCCCTGTTCTTTCAAAGGTTCCTGGGCGATGATATGGGGATTGCTGTTGGAGCCGGAAAACACAAACATCCCGACCAGTCCGCCTGATGCACGTGCTCCGCCTATATTGCCCGTCTTGGTATCAATTTCGTTACCAGAGACCAAAAGGTAAGAAAGCTTTTGTCCCTCGACGGTCACTTCATCAAGCGAAACAGGTTTCATGCAATGAGGACGGTTGAGCTGTCCCCCCTGGGTTATCCAGCATTTCAACTGGCTGTTGTAGGAACCGTAAGCCTTTCTCATCAGGGAGTTTGGAGCATCAACACCTGCCAAGGCAGTGCTGGTAGTGCCCAATAACCCGATAATGGCTGCAAGGACATGCCATTTTCTCATCCTGATCTCCTTCGTTGCCGTCCAACCAATACTGCACCGTCAGCAACAGGCATTGTCAATTGGACAGGGAATCACCGGGTTTTACGCCATGCCGTGCGAACCAGCCTGCATTCATTTCAAGTGCATAGTAGATAGGACCACCGGTATTGCAATGGCTGTCTGTTGAAAATGGTTTCATATCGGCTTCAATGTTCACAATCTTGCCGTCACCGTCAATGAATGCAACATCCAGGGGGATTTTCGTATCTTTCATCCACATACAGGCTTTCTCTACCGGAGCGCCATAAGAGAAAATCATCCCCTGGCTATCCAGTAGCTGCTCAACACCTTTCAATCCCTGTTTGCGCTGTTCCTCGGTTTCTGCAACCAAGACAGTGATTTCCTGGCCTCCAAGTTTCAGCTGTGCTGCTGATATTGGTTCTGGCTGTGCTGCCGGTGCCGTGCTGGTTATATCGGTGGAAACCGTGTTGTCCACCGGCTTGTCTGCCGCTGCAGATGCTGAACCTGTCAGAAATGCCATCAGGGAAACTGTTAACCATTTTTTCATCTTATACCTCCAAAAATTTCATAATAGCCACATCATACAGACTGGATTCCATCCTGTCATGTAACGTTGTGTAACCGCCGGTGTTATCAGATGCCTTCATTGTCGTGTTGTTTCTGCCATGCATCAGCCCGTGAAGTATCGTCATCAAAGGTTGTGAAGGCTGGAATAATGCGCTTTATGGCAGAGGAGTGTTGTTCTGTGAGGGAATCAGTCAAAGATGTAGAAGGCGTACTTTCCACCGTCTTATGGGATTCAGTAGGGGTGAGCTTCCTGATTTGTCTGAAAACAGCAAGGATTTCTTCATCAGTCAAACGGGCAATATCTGGCACCGGCATCAGCAGGGAACCAGTTTCAGCTTCTTGGGGGAGCGGACGGGACAGATTTCCATGCTGTCCTGTTTGCATCGGTTGTTTTATTTTCAGTTCAAACGGGATTCCGCCTTGGATGATGACCTGTCTGAAAAACAGGTTCACGGCTGTTGTTGCAGAAATGCCAAGCTGTTTGAACACAGCTTCAGCCTGTTCCTTCACATCAGGTTCAATACGGATATTCAGTGTTGTGGATTTCATGAACTTAATCCAATGTAATGTCAATGCAAATACATTGTAATCACAAAGATACTGCATTAGAAAATTTTTGGAGAGCAGTAAAAGGTTATAACAATACACCAGTTATCCAGATTTCAATGCCAATGCCAATTAGGATGATGCCTCCCAACAATTCTGCTTTACTGGTAAAGCGAGTACCTAACCGCTGTCCAACAATCAGTCCGATAAGGCAGATGGCAAACGTTACGGCTCCGATAATCAATGATGACAGAGATGCCAACAGCCAATTATAGGATACTGTTGTAAAACCGACTGACAAGGCATCAATTGAGGTTGCTACACCCTGTGCAATCAGGACACCAAAGCTCAATGGACGGTCTTCAATTTCCTGGATTTCATTGCCTTTCAGAACGCCCCAGATCATACTGCCGCCAATATAGGTCAGCAGTCCCAGCGCGGCCCAGGGAATGAATGGTTCAATAGCATGCAGATACTGGACGGCAGTATGGACAACCAGCCAGCCAATCATCGGCATGATGAATTGGAACATGGCAAATATTCCGGCTATCAGGCACTGACGGCGTACAGGCATCCCTGCGTCTTTCAAGCCATTTGCCAATGAGACAGAAAACGCATCCATGGCAAGACAGATACCCAAGAGCAGGCTGTTCAGAAAAAACATAACGGAAATACTGCCTCAAAACGGAAGGATTGATGAAAAACAAGTATATTCCTTTTCTTTTGGAGCAATCATAGGATACAGCGGCCTGGCATTGCATACTGTGCGGCATAAGAAACAAACCGGAAAATTTATCCGGCAATCAGCGTAAAACTTTTCTGATATCTGATATATTTATAGCTAAAGAAAGGTTGGAAGATCTGGCATTCAGGAATACATTCCATGCCTCTTATGCCATTAGACTGAAAGGAAATGTCCATGAATGATACAAGCCGTAACAACGACGACTTTGACGATTTTGATATGTTTGGTGACTTTGCCGGTGAAGTCGAGATTACACCGGAAGGCAAGGCTCTGCCAAAGATGAAACTTTACGGTGGAGGTAGTTTCGATTTCCACAACATGCGTGCATCGGATTTCAATCCGATTGACATCGCTCATTCTCTGTCCTATCTGCCGCGTTTCAACGGACATACCAACGTTTTCTTCAGTGAAGCACAGCATGCACTGCTTGTTTCAGATATCTTGCCAGTTGACCTCTCATTCAACGGTCTGCTCTGCAATGCCTCCAAGGCATATGTCGGTACATCCCCAGTCTTCCGTATGTTGGAAGAATCTATGCGCATCAGGACAGAGGTCGGTGATGCAATCTGCGATGCGTACAACCTGCCACACATGCCAGAACAGGTTGTTGCCGCAGAAAATCTTGCTACCGCTATCGAAATGCGTGACCTGATGGGACTTGAGGCTAAGGGCATTGAAATCCCAGACCTGCCATATTTCCAGAAAAAGCTGGTTCCAATGTCCTTGGAAGAAGCCAAACAGAAATATCTTGAACGTTTCAAAGGGTTCCTTACCAAGGATCAGAAACTGATGGCAGAACTCCAGCGCATTTTTGATGCCATCTGGAGCAAATAAGCTGTAAAGATACCCTCCTGAGTCCCCACTTGGAAAGCAGTCTTATCTGCATCAACCAAGTGGGGATTTTTTATGGTCTAGATGCTTGTCAGGACATTCCGGTTCAGCCGGAACAACGGCCTCACCGAGGGAGTTCGCCGGAAAATAGAACTGATTTAGAGGCGGGCATATGGTTTCAAGAATTTTGAGAACTGCCATATGCAAAGCAGGGTATTATCTGAATAATTGACCTGTGTCATGGAAGTGGTTTTCCAGTCTGACAAGGGTATTTACAGCTAATTGTTCCGCAGTATAATCCTTGATGGACAATTACACTGATACTGGCATTATCATGAACTATTCCGACAGAATCCTGAATACCCCATCTTCTTTCATCCGTGACATTCTGAAAGTTTTAGGGGATCCTGAAATCATTTCTTTCGCTGGCGGTCTTCCCAATCCTATTTCTTTTCCAATCAGTGCCATGCAAGAGGCGATTGACAATGCAGTCAAGAAATATGGCAGTAAATTGTTCCAGTATTCTACGACCGAGGGGCTTGTACCGTTGAAAGAAACCATTGCTGCTCGTTATAAGAAACGCTTTGGTTTGACATTCAGCCCAGATGATATTCTGCTGACCAATGGGTCACAGCAGGCATTGGACCTGATCGGCAAGGTTATGCTGAACAAAGGGGATCAAGTGCTGATTGAAGAGCCGGGATATCTGGGGGCGATTCAGGCATTGTCTTTATGTGAACCTGAATTTCTTTCTGTGCCACTAGAAAATGATGGCATCAATATTGAGAAACTGGCAGAAACCTTACGGAAAAACAAAGTCAAGGTGATGTACAGTGTTCCAAATTTCCAGAACCCTACCGGATTGACTTATTCCCTGGAGAAACGTAAGGCTGTTCGTGACATATTGGCGAAATATGATGTCGTTTTGGTTGAGGATGATCCCTATGGAGAACTGCGTTTCCATGGAGAATCCCTGCCGTATATCGGTGCGGGGCATCTGGATGAACAGAGTATCCTGATGGGCTCTTTCTCCAAGACTGTGACACCGGGGATGCGTCTAGGGTTTGTCGTTACCAAGAACAAACAGCTGATGCGTTATCTGGTTACGGCAAAACAGGGGTCTGACCTGCATACCAATGTATTCACCCAATATGCGATTTATGAGTATCTGACCCATAATTCCTATGAAGATCATATCAAGCGGATTGTTGACTTGTATGGCCGTCAGGCATCGACCATGCTGGCGGCTATGGACGAATATTTCCCCAAGACTGTCTCTTATACCCGTCCTGAAGGCGGTATGTTCATGTGGGTGACAATGGAAAAAGGCCGTTCTGCCATGGAACTTTTCAATAAGGCGATGGAAAAGAAAGTTGCCTTTGTCCCTGGCAATCCATTTTATGTTGGGTCACCTGATGTCAATACCTTTCGTTTGAACTATACGAATGCAATAGACGAAATCATCCAAGAAGGGATTAAACGGCTGGGCAGCATCCTGTAATGTCAGGATTTCCCTGAAAAAGCACGGTTTTTTTCCGTGCTTTTTTCTATTCAGGGGAACCGGGTACGGTAAAATAACACATTCTTTACTTTCAATAATCATCCCATTATGCAAGCAGAAAGCACATTTAAACGATTGACAGATCTGGTGGATAACGGTGAAGTCAAGGACAAGCGCGTTTTCATCCGTTCTGATTTGAATGTTCCCCGTGATGCTGATGGAAACATTACAGAGGATACCCGTATTCGTGCATCAATTCCCGCAATCCAGGCTGCCCTAAGAGGCGGGGCGGCCGTAATGGTCACTTCCCATCTTGGCCGTCCGAAAGAAGGGATTTTCTCGGAAACGGAATCCCTTGCAGCAGTGGCTGTCCGCCTGGGTGAACTGTTGGGACAGAAGGTCGAACTGGTCCGTGACTGGACAGATGGTGTTGATGTCAAACCAGGACAGGTAGTCTTGCTTGAAAATGCCCGATTCAATGTTGGCGAGAAGAAAAACAGCGAGGATCTGGCAAAGAGAATAGCCGCCCTCTGTGATATTTATGTCAATGATGCTTTCGGCACAGCTCACCGTGCAGAAGCAACCACTTATGGTGCGGCCCAGTTTGCCCCTGTTGCCTGTGCAGGACCTTTGATGGCAGCTGAACTGGATGCCCTTCAGAAAGCGACAGCTACCCCTCAGCGTCCGATGCTGGCAATCGTTGGCGGCGCAAAAGTTTCTGGCAAGTTGCAGGTATTGAAAAAACTTTCCGATAAAGTCGATAACCTGATTATCGGTGGGGGTATTGCCAATACCTTCCTGCTGGCATCTGGATTGCCTGTCGGTAAATCCCTGGTTGAGGAAGATCTGATCGAAGAAGCCAAAAGCATTATGGCAATCATGAGTAGCCGTGGTGCTTCCGTGCCTTTACCGGTTGATGTGGTCTGTGCGAAAGCGTTTGCCGCCGACGCTGCTGCAACAGTCAAGAAAGTATCTTATGTCGAAGCGGATGACATGATCCTGGATATTGGACCAGAAACCGCAGCACAGTATGCCAGAATCATTGCGGAGGCGGGGACAGTTGTCTGGAACGGTCCTGTTGGTGTCTTTGAATTTGAACAGTTCGGCGGAGGTACCCGTGCTGTTGCCATGGCGGTTGCGGATTCCAAAGCCTATTCACTGGCAGGAGGAGGAGATACTTTGGCGGCAATTGCAAAGTACAATATTACGGAAAAAATCGGTTATATCTCAACCGGTGGTGGAGCATTCCTTGAGTTCCTGGAAGGGAAGGTTCTGCCTGCTGTCGGTATTTTGATGCAGCGTGCAAAACAATAAGGTTTTAGGAGAAAAAGATGTCTATCGTATCAATGCGTCAGCTGCTTGACCACGCAGCAGAAAACGGTTACGGCCTTCCAGCATTCAATGTCAACAATCTTGAGCAGGTCCGTGCCATCATGGCTGCTGCGTCAGAAGTCAATTCCCCTGTCATCATGCAGGCATCCGCAGGTGCCAGGCGGTATGCGGGAGAAGCTTTCCTGCGGCATCTGATTGAAGCAGCTGTCGAGGCCTATCCGGATATCCCGGTTGTCATGCACCAAGATCATGGACAGTCTCCGGCAGTCTGTATGGCGGCAATCCGGTCAGGTTTCAGCTCAGTTATGATGGATGGTTCCCTGATGCCGGACGGTAAAACAACATCCACCTATGACTACAATGTTGCAGTCTCCAAGGAAGTTGTCAGTTTTTCCCATGCGATTGGGGTGACGGTTGAAGCGGAACTGGGTGTGCTTGGTTCGCTGGAAACATTAAAAGCTGACAAGGAAGACGGCATCGGTGCAGAAGGCAAGATGACGCGGGAACAGCTACTGACTGATGTGGAACAGGCTGCAGATTTTGTCAAGGCGACCCAGTGTGATGCGCTGGCGATTGCCATCGGAACATCCCATGGCGCTTACAAATTCACCCGTAAGCCAACAGGTGATATCCTGGCACTCGACAGGCTGAAAGAAATCCATGCCCGTTTGCCGAATACCCATCTGGTAATGCATGGTTCTTCATCGGTTCCTCAG
>CAVERB010000087.1:13854-42394 GCA_963618105.1 Oxalobacter sp.
CCTCAGGAACTGTTGGCCGTTATCCGTGAATATGGCGGCGATATCCGCGAAACCTACGGGGTTCCGGTTGAAGAATTGCAGGAAAGCATCCGCCATGGTGTCCGTAAAATCAACATTGATACTGATATTCGCCTGTTAATGACAGCGGCGATCCGCCGTTATATGGCGCAGAATCCTTCCCATTTCGATCCGCGTCAATACAACAAAGCGGCACAGGAAGAAGCCAAGAAACTGTGCATGTCCCGGTACATTGCATTCGGCAGTGCAGGTCAGGCATCCAAGATCAAACCGATTCCATTGGAAAAGATGGCGGAAAGATACCGGAAAGGTGAACTTTCACAAATTGTTAAGTAAAAGATCATGATGATGGCAATGTACAGGTGCATCATCAGGTTGCACCTGTACTGTTTTCAAAGAAGGTAGAAGATGGCAGAAAAACAAGAGAAAAAACTGGTTGGCATTGTGATGGGTTCCATATCCGACTGGGATATTATGAAAGAAGCGGCAAAGATGTGCCGTGATTTTGGGATTCCTTTTGAAACGCGGGCTCTGTCGGCGCACAGGACGCCGGAAGAACTCTCCAACTGGATTGCGAAGATGGAAGCCCAGGGCGCACAGGCAATCATCGCAGGTGCTGGCGGTGCTGCACATCTGGCGGGTGTCGTTGCTTCCCATACGATTTTGCCGGTGTTTGGCGTGCCGATTCCTTCCAAATATATGAAAGGCATGGATTCACTCCTTTCAATGGTGCAGATGCCTAAGGGTATTCCTGTCTCGACACTGGCAATCGGTGAAGCGGGTGCGGCCAATGCGGCTTTAGCGGTCATCGCCGTCCTGGCACTGAATGATCCTGAAATGCGGGAAAAACTGATTGCGTTCCGCCATAGACAAGTGGACAAAGTCAGAGGCGCTGTTATTCCAGAACTTGATTGATTGGGGAGATTTTATGACTACTGGATTGATGAAGACCACGATCAAATCACTGCCATTCCTGCATAGCGGGAAGGTTCGTGATATCTATGCAGTAGGTGATGACAAGATGCTGGTTGTCCAGACAGACCGTCTGTCTGCTTTTGATGTCATCATGGAAGACCCGATTCCGGAAAAAGGGAAGATACTGACTGCAATGTCCAATTTCTGGTTCAAGAAATTTGGACATCTGATGCCAAATCATATGACAGACATTGATCCAGAAACCCTGGTGGCGCCTGAAGAACGGGACCAGGTCAGGGGACGTGCCATTGTCGTCAAGAAATTTAAACCGCTGCCAATCGAAGCAATTGTCCGGGGCTATATTATCGGGACAGGCTGGAAAGACTATCAGAAGACAGGAGCCGTCTGTGGTATTAAACTGCCAGCAGGTCTGAAAGAAGCCCAGAAATTGCCGGAAGTGATTTTTACCCCATCCACCAAAGCAGAAATCGGTGACCATGACGAAAACATCTCTTTTGAAAAGATGAAAGAAATCGTTGGCGCAGACACCGCAGAGAAAGTCCGTGAGATGGCTGTGACCCTATACAAAGAAGCCGCTGAATACGCAGCTTCCAAGGGTATTATCATTGCAGACACCAAGTTCGAATTTGGTCTGGATGACGATGGCAAGGTTTACCTGATTGACGAAATCCTGACACCTGATTCTTCCCGTTTCTGGCCCGCATCAAGCTATCAGGTGGGCATGTCTCCGCCTTCTTTTGACAAACAGTATGTTCGTGACTGGCTGTCTGCCCAACCATGGGACAAGAAAGCGCCAGCGCCACGATTGCCAGAAGACGTTTCAGCACGCACCACAGAGAAATATAACGAAGCACTTCGTTTGCTGACCGAATGACACTGCATCCAGGAATTGATGCTGGAGAAATTGCTGTTGCTGCCCGGATGCTGGAATCCGGGCGGTTGGTGGCATTCCCGACAGAAACAGTCTATGGGCTTGGTGCCGATGCTGAAAATCCGGAGGCCGTTCAGCAGGTTTTTGCCTTGAAAGGCCGTCCGCCTGATCGCCCTTTGAGTGTTAATGTCCATAAAGATACTGATATTGCCTATTGGGCGTCTGAAATCCCATCTATCGCTGAAAAGCTCATGGCGGTTTTCTGGCCCGGTCCTCTGACACTGGTTTTGAAAAAAAGCCGCCATGTACCGGATACCATCTCACGGGGAAAGGATTCCGTTGCACTGAGATGTCCGGCGCATCCTGTTGCCATTGCTTTACTAAAAACCTTTAAACAGGGCAGGGGAGGGATTGCTGCGCCTTCAGCCAACCGGTCTGGACATATCAGTCCCACGACAGCACAGCACGTCAGGGATGAATTTGGAACAGATGACCGGCTGGACATGATTCTCGATGGCGGTGCTTGTGACTTTGGCATTGAATCCACCATCTTGGATTTATCCTGTCTTGAATCCGAAGGACCTGTGATCCGGCGTCCTGGTGTCATTACAGCGGGACAGATTGCTGAAGTCATCGGCCAGCAGCCAAACATCTGGCTGGCATCATCAGGTACCGGAAAAGAACAAGCAGAAAATCACTATGCACCAAAGACACCGGCATTGATACTGTCAACAGCAGAAATACAGCAGCTGTTGACTATGAGAGGACTGAAAAAAGCGGCTTTGCTGGTGCATTCCGAGACACTTTCCAAAACATTGGGAGAACAGAATCCCCTGCTTATCGTGAAGCATCTGCCTGATTTTCCCGCCGGCTATGCCCAACAGCTTTATACAATGCTCCGGGAAGCCGATGAGAGCGGCGTTGAAATGATCCTGATGGAAGCTGTACCGCAGACGCAGGCATGGGAGGCAATCTATAACCGTCTTGCCAGTGTGGCAGAGACAGGCAAGCAGCTGAAAGCCACATTGCTTGCCTGAACTGTCCAGGGAAGCGTTGACATCAAAAAAGCCTGACATGTTTGCCAGGCTTTTTCAGCGGTTTAAGAAAAATGATTACTTTTGATAGATGTAATTCCGATTCCAGCCGTGGGCAGGATATTTCTTGCCTGATTTGGTACAGAGTACCTGGAAAACGGCAACCCGGTCATATTCAAAGGCATAAGAACAGCCTGCCAGATAGACACGCCAGATACGGTAGCGTTTTTCATCGGTCAACTGTTTGACCTTGTCAGTTGCTTTCTCAAAATTTTCTGCCCAGATGCCGCATGTCTTGGCATAGTGCATCCGCAGGTTTTCGATGTCGAGTGCTTCCAGGCCTGCTTCCTGCATATTCTGCAAGACTAGACCGATATGTGGCAGCTCGCCATTCGGGAAGACATATTTTTCAATGAACTCCCCACCGCCGAAAGGCGTTGCCCCGCTGCCGGCATCACAACTTGTAATACCATGATTCATTGCAAGACCATCATCGGTCAACAGTTTACGGATGATGGAAAAATATTCCACCATATGACGGAGACCCACATGTTCAAACATCCCGACACTTGTGATGCGTTCAAAAGTCCCTGTGACATCACGGTAGTCCTGGATCCGGATATCCACCTGGTTTTCCAGTCCCTTTTCCTTGACACGTTGGCGGGCAAGCTCATATTGGTTCTTTGAGAGAGTGATGCCAACCACTTTTGCACCGAATTTTTCCGCAGCACGGATAGCCAGCGCGCCCCAACCACAGCCAATATCCAGCAGACGGTCACCTGGCTGAACCTTGATTTTTGTCAGGATATGGTCAATCTTCTTGATCTGGGCGGTTGCAAGGTCATCATTCTCATTTTCAAAATAACCGCAGGAATAGACCATGTTGGGGTCAAGCCATTGCTGGTAGAATTCGTTGGAGACATCATAGTGATAGCCGATGGATTCGGCATCAATCTTGCGGTTATGAAATCCTCCAAAATAATGGCGGAATTTTGCAGCTGTTGACGATTCAGGGGTATCAAACATATCGGCAAGCTGGTTGGCAATGCCCACAATATCCAGCAGCGAACCGTCCACATCAATCTTGCCCTCAACGTAAGCGGAGCCCAGACTGTCAAGCGTGGGTTTCAGAAAACAGCCCAGTGCATCCAGACTTGGCACCCTGACCGTGACTTTGGGAGAGGTATCAGGTGCCAGATCATAGATCTGACCGGACCATAATTCCAGCCGTAATGGCAGCGGATTGGTTGTACGAATACCGTTCACCAATTTTTCCAGTTTTGCTTCCCAGAACACAATAACCTCCCAAAATCATTAATCCAGATAATTTTTCTATGTGCCATAGCGCGCATCATGATACATATGGCAGTAAATATAACGATTTTAAAACAGATTCCCGTCAACGGTAAAACGCTGTGATGATCTGTCAGAAAATGTGGTATCAGTTCAAATATATATGCAAATAAAAGCATAATTTCCTCAATCCAGGGAAAGAATGCCAAGATTCAGGTATCCTTGAATAGATAGGGATGATCCAGGTCCAGGCAGGATAAAAGGATTCTCATGTCGGTAAGTCATTGAGGGTGCTATATGAATGAAAGTTTTGATGCGGCTTTCCGGTTTGCCGGTATTGTCAGGCTATATGGTCAGGAAGGGTTTGAACGCCTGCGCAAGGCGACAGTTTGTATTGTCGGGAATGGCGGTGTCGGTTCATGGGCGGTTGAGTCATTGGCACGGAGCGGTATTGGGCGGCTGATCCTGATTGATGGCGATACAGTAGCAGAAACCAATATCAACCGTCAGATACAGGCATTAACATCCAATATCGGTAAACCGAAAGTGGCTGTTCTGGCAGAACGGATTGCTCAGATCAATCCTGACTGTCGGGTTGAGGCTTTGCAGGTTTTTATCCATGCCGGGAACCTGTCGGAAATCATTGGTGCCAGACAACCAGATTTTGTCATTGATGCGATTGACAATGTTGCCAGCAAGACAGCATTGATCGTGTTCTGCAAACAGCAGGGGATTCCTTTACTGGCCTCAGGCGGGGCAGGCGGAAAAACCGATCCGACCCAGATTGAAATCTGTGACCTGACACGAACACAGCAGGAACCCTTGCTGGCAAAAGTCAGGAAGCGGCTGCGGAATGAATATGGTTTCCCCCGAAGTCTGAAGACCAAATTCGGGATTGATGCCGTTTACTCGAGTGAACCGATCCAGTACCCGATACCCTCAGAGGGAGAAACGCTGGAAACGCTTCCCGGCATGAATCCTGCGGGATTTGGGACAGTCATGCCCGTCACGGCAGGGTTTGGCCTGGCAGCAGCTGCCTATGTCCTGAAAAAGCTGGCGTCTGCCGGATAATCCGGTTGGGTCCAAGGACTGTCTGCCCATTTTTCATGCAGGATCCGATAGACGGCTGATTGACCGGGTTTCTTGCTGATGATGGATTCCATCAGTGCAAGCCGGTCAACATGCCAGACAAAAGGTGCTGGCAAGGTTGAGTCAGTAGGCTGTGCATTCCGTGCCAGTGTGATATGGGGACGGAAAGGGCGTTTCCGTTCGACTGCATAACCGGATGCCTGTTCAAGATGGCTGAAAAAGGTTTCATGCAATCTAGCCAGTGCGGGATGAAGTTCATTAGAACCTACCCAGCTGATTTTCAGTCTTGAAAAAAAGCCACTTCTGTCAATACGAAAGTCAAATGACTGGAATACCAGGGAATCCATAAAAGCCATCAGCTCAGGAATACGGGATTCTGGCTGGTCTCCCAGGAACATCAAGGTTAGGTGGAAATTTTCACGAGGCGTTTTTCTGCCTTTGACAGCTTTCTGCAATTCAACCAGCCGGTTGATGGTTTGCTGGTCTGGCACCAATGCTAGGAACAGCCTGCGGGTATTGATTTGTTCCGGGTTCTGATGTCTGTCATACATGGCGGTGAAGCAGGAGATAAGCCGATATTGACAGGTTATTTCTGCTGTTTGCCAGCGTAGTAAAGCCGGAAACGCTCTTCCCTGTCGCTTGGACGGTGTCCTTCCCAGATCAGTTTCTTGCCTTCGTATTTTTCAGGCGCTTTAGGGCGGTGTCGTTTGGGAACGCTGTCTTTGATCAGCAGATACTGGCAGTTTTCCCCGCCAAACCTTTCGAAATTCACCTGTCCAAAGAACGCAAAGGAAGCTCGTTGGGCTGGTGTGACATTTGAAGCGATACAACTCATTTTCTCCGGCATTTTTTGTGCCATTTCAGCGGCAATGCCTGCATAACTCTTGCTGTAATTGATCCACGGCATCCAGAGGGTTGCCAGCAAGATCCAGCACAACATGACCCCGCCTGATGACAGGACCACAGCGCGCAGCAGGACAGAGGGCTTTCTGGAAATCCGCCAGTAAACCAATGCAAACCATGCCAATGTTGCACAGAAAGCAATGACAGTCGCTGTCATACTAAATTCAGGCATGAATCCGGGAGCCAGTTTGATAGCATTTTTGGCAATGCTTGAAGGCCATCCGGTATGACGGGCAAGCCATGCTACCCAGATGAACAGGGCAATCAACGTCAGTGCCATGACAGAAAACCAGTCGATTGCATTGATGGCGCCGCGTTTCATTGTTGGCAATCCCAGTGCTGCCAAAACAGACAGCGGCGGAATGAAAATCAACAACCCTGTATCGTCCAGAGGACTACAGAGTGCCAGGATCACAAAGGTGATGGTGAGAAGCAAAGGCATGAGAACATGCGCTGCTGTTTTCCATTGATGCCGCCAGGCATAGATTGCCCAGCAGGCAAAAGGCCAGGCAGGCCAGAAAAACCAGATCCCTTTTTTGAAGAAGAACGAAATGGATTGAACAGTCGGTGCGGTAAATTGCTCAATATTCCATGCCAGCCAGTCACCAAAAGGAGAACCGCCATAAGGCTGAACAACATTCAAGACCAGCCACCAGACCGCCACAATGAATGTCGATATGACCAAGGCGATCGTAAGGTTTCTGAAATGACGCTGGCGTGGCGGATGGATGAAGAAAATACCGGCAACCAGACAGACATATAAGCCGACAGGAACGATGAAACCATTTGTCAAGGTCAGGAAGCCAACCGCGACGCCTAACATGCAGGCATTCTTGACGGATGGCAAGTTGATATATCGTGTACACCGATACATCACGTAAGCAATCAAGGCAACCAACAGGGCATTCGTACTGGTTTCGTGGCTAAACGTCAATAAGCCAAGGGATCCCAGATAGATCAGCAGTGCACAGTCGGCAAGCATCCTGCCATAAGCAGCGGGGTCTGGCTGTCCGCCAAAAGCGAGCCGCATCGGCTGCGCATCAGCACGCTGTCCCAGAAGATTGGCTGTTTTCCAGATAGAGACAGCACTCAGCAGGAAAAAAAGGATGGTTGCAATCCTGGTAGCCATCGGTGCTCCCAACAGCCAACCAAAAAGTTTGATGCAGATGGCGCCGACCCAAAAGGTCAGGGGACCAGAATTGGGAACAGGCAATCCAGAGACATTGGGCCAGAACCAGTCATTGATACCGCCTTCCGCCATCGTCCACATCACACCGAAACCAGTTGCATCGGCGTTTTTCCAGGGATCCCTGCCAATCAGACCCGGAAGGATATAAAGCAGAGACAACAGCAGAATCCCCCGGCGCGGCAGGGACATGGCTGCGGCGGCAGACAGACGTACCGGCTTTTTCGCAGGAATAAGGCTGTTTGGTGTCTCGATCATCAGGAAACAGGAATCAGTGATGTTGACAGTTTAATCGGAAAACGGGCAACTGGAAAAAAAAAGCAGCCGAAGCTGCTTTTTTTATAGAAAGAAATATCAGCTGCCAGAAATCTTGGAACCAACTTTGCCGAATTTCTGACGGAACTTTTCAACACGGCCGGCGGTATCAACAATCTTGTATTTACCTGTATAGAAAGGGTGTGATTCAGCTGAAACTTCAACTTTTACCAGAGGATATTCTTTCCCTTCAAATTCAATGGTTTCACGGGTTGAAATAGTGGAACGGGTGATGAACTTGAAGTCGCATGAAACGTCGTGGAAAACGACTTCACGGTATTCTGGATGGATGCCTTCTTTCATTATTGCCTCTAATCGTTTTGGTAGCCAGTCAGCACTTCAATGGTTCTTCCTGCTTCGCAACCTGATTGCCGACAACTTGCCTGGTTAAGTCAAATTTTCAGATAACAAAAGTTTATTGATCTTCTAAAACTTTCAAACATATAATTCTTTCATGTTTTTCGTTATCGGTCAAGCCAATCAATGCAGCCAATGATTACCGATAAAAATCCATCCGTCCGGCTTCCCTAATCTGGTTTCTCAGACGGAACCTTTCATCGGCAGACATTCTTTTTGACCGGTGTTTATAGCCTCGATCCTGGTCACTGAATCCCGTTCTTATCATTGGTGTTCGCCATTGTCCATATGGCTGTGACCTGCGGCCTTCCTGGGAAGAACGGGCATGATCGTTACGCGGTCCATACGGAACGATCGGATCAGCAGCTGCAATACCTGTCACAAAGGCGACCGAGGAAAAAACCAGTTTCAGAAAGAATTTCATATATTCCTAACAGTGACATGCACAATGTTGTGAAATTACAGGTTAACCCATAGCCAATACGTTTAATATAACGATAAAGTTTTAAGAAAGCCGTAAAAGATTGTAACTTTATGTAATCATACTTCAAGGTGTTGGACAGGTTGGTCTAGCTTTCCTGATATTGTCTTCTTTTTGATTTTGGTGAAAAAATGAGCACAGCAGAAGTCCAGAAAAAAAACGAACGCCAGCCCAAGGTGCTTATTGTTGATGATGATGCACGCCTGCGGGATCTCCTGCGCCGTTACCTGTCTGACAATGGTTATACCGTCACAGTGGCGGAGGATGCCAAGACCATGAACCGTTTCTGGGTACGGGAACGGTTTGATATGCTGGTGCTGGACCTGATGCTGCCTGGGGAAGATGGGCTTTCCATCTGCCGCCGGTTACGGGGAGGCGGTGACCAGACCCCGATCATCATGCTGACAGCAAAGGGAGAAGACACCGACAAGATTGTCGGTCTCGAAATGGGTGCGGATGATTATCTGCCAAAACCTTTCAATCCCCGGGAACTCCTGGCACGTATCGGTGCAGTGCTTCGCAGGAAACGTCCTGATGAAACACCAGGCTCTCCATCGGAAGAAAAACAGCTGTTCCGTTTCGGTGAGTTTGAATTAAACCTTGGCAGCAGGACATTAAAGAAGAACGGTGAAAAGATTGCGCTGACGACCGGCGAATTTGCCGTTCTCAAGGCTTTTGCCCGCAATGCACGCCAGTCCCTCTCTCGAGACAAATTGATGGCATTGGCAAAAGGCAGGGAGTACGAAGTCTTTGATCGGAGTCTTGATGTCCAGATTTCAAGACTGCGTAAACTGATAGAACCAGATCCTTCTCATCCCCAGTATATCCAGACAGTCTGGGGAGTCGGCTATGTTTTCATCCCTGACAGTGTTTCCAGCAATTGAAGCCCCAGGAAATGACAACCGGTAAACAGCCTGTCAATACATCATCAAAGCCTGCCGGAACAGTTCCCTGGTGGAAGAGCAGCCTTTTCTGGCGGACATTTGTGCTGGTCGGTATCCTGTTGGCAATCAGCATGGGATTCTGGGTTGCAAGCTTCCAATGGCTGGATCGGGACAACCGTGCCAAAAATGCCTCTGAACAAATCGCCTCTGTTGTCACAATTACAAGGGCTGCCCTTGTCCACTCAGAACCCTCTTCCCGTCAGGAACTGATCTATGAACTGGTCAGTAAAGAAGGGATCCGTATCTATCCCAAAGAAACTTCAGATAAAATTGAACCCTTGGAAAAAGCCAAGGACATGGTGCAGGGTGTTGCCCCCTATCTCCAGCAGAAGCTGGGAGAAGGGACCGTCATTTCTCCGAGAGTCAATGGGCGTCCCGGCTTCTGGGTCAGTTTCCGTCTTCAGGAAGACTATGTTGATGACGTTTACTGGCTTCGTCTGGACAACGGCAGGATTGGCAGTGTTTCCGTTTGGCGATGGCTGGGCTGGAGTGGTTTTGTCCTTATTCTGTCTCTGATCGGCGCAGGCTTCATCTCCATGTTCCTGAACCAGCCGCTGGCGAGACTTTCACAGGCGGCGCGCCTGATGGCTGTCGGCAAATCCCCGGAAGCCCTGCCGGAGAACGGCATTACAGAAATCCGGGAAGTCAATCAAAGCTTCAATCAGATGGTCCAGGACCTTGCCCGGGTTGAGACAGACCGGGCAGAAATTCTTGCCGGGATTTCCCATGACCTGAGAACACCGCTTTCCCGGATGATGCTGGAAATAGAAATGCTGGATATCCCGGAAGAAAGCCGCCAGGGGATGCAGTTAGACCTGTCGCAGATGAATGCCATTGTCGGACAGTTCCTGGACTATGCCAAATTGGATGCCGAGAAAAAAGATGTCGCCAAGGTGGATGCAGGCGCTTTGGTCCTGGATGTTCTCGAACCATTCAGGAGCAGACCGGATTTCCTAATCAATACACAGGTTCAGGAAGGGCTGCAAATCCTTGTTGGGGAAATTGAACTGCGGAGAATGCTCAACAACATCCTGACCAATGCCGTCCACTATGGCAAGACGCCGGGCAAATCATGGGTTGAAGTCGATGTCAGCTGTGCGCTCTCAGGCAAGGAAGTCCTGATAGAAATCGCAGACCATGGCGTTGGGGTTCCTGAAAGCAGTTTTGAAAGAATGCTCCGGCCGTTTACCCGGATGGATAATGCCAGAGGGCAGGCAAACGGTTCCGGCCTGGGACTGGCCATAGTCGCCAGAATTGCCAAAAGCTATCAAGGCAAGCTGCATCTGAACAACCGGAAAGGCGGTGGCCTTGTTGTCCAGATCGCTTTTCCTTTGGCGAAAGGAACGGCCTCTGCCTGAGTTATCAACGTCCAGGCTGATCATTAGGGAAAGCGTGTTTTCTCCCTATGGTTTCTCTGTAAAAACCGGCAAGGTATAATAGTCAGACAGGGTTCTCGAAGCCCGTTTTAATATTATTTCCATTCAGGATACCATCATGCTCATTCTGCCGGGTTCCAATGCGCTTTCCGCCTTTCGGGCACAACGCCTTCTCTCCGCTTTCCAAGAAATTGATCCTGCGGTGACTGGAATCAGTGGCCGCTACCTTCATTTCATTGATGGCGGTGACAACCTTTCCAAAAACGCCCTGTCTCGCCTGAAAACCCTGCTGACCTATGGAGAACCTTACACACAGGCAGAAAAAGGAGAAGAAATCATCGTCGTGCCCCGTGCCGGGACGATTTCACCTTGGTCTTCCAAGGCAACCGACATTCTGCATAGCTGTTCCCTTGAAGATGTCAAACGCGTGGAAAGAGGCATTTCCTACCGGATCCGGCGGAACAAGAACGTACCCGCTGTCCCGGAAGATGTTCGCCTTGCAATGATGGGACTGCTGCACGACAGGATGACGGAAATGGTCCTGTCAAACCGGCATGACGCAGAAATCCTGTTCCGTGAACTCGATGCAAAACCCCTCGAATCAGTTGACATTCAGCATGGCGGCAGGGAAGCCCTGGTCAACGCCAATGCCAGCCTGGGGCTTGCCCTTTCAGAAGATGAAATTGATTACCTGTACGAGGCTTTCCTGAAAGCAGGGCGCAGCCCGACAGATGTCGAACTCATGATGTTTGCCCAGGCAAACAGCGAACACTGCCGTCATAAAATATTCAATGCAGACTGGACGATTGATGGCCAGCCGCAGGATCGTTCCCTGTTCTCAATGATCCGAAATACCCATGAAAAGCACCCGGAAAATACCATTGTCGCCTACAAAGACAATTCCTCCATCATCCGGGGCGGTAAAGTCATGCGTTTCTATCCTGAAACTCAGTCAGGAGACTGTATCTATCGAGCCAATGAAGAAATGGCGCACATCCTGATGAAAGTAGAAACCCACAACCATCCAACCGCCATTTCCCCTTTCCCGGGAGCGGCTACCGGTTCTGGCGGCGAAATCCGTGATGAAGGTGCAACAGGGCGCGGCGCAAAACCAAAAGCCGGACTGACAGGGTTTACCGTCTCAAATCTGCAGCTGCCAGAAGCCAGAAGGGTATGGGAAAACACCTCGGATGCCCTTTCCCAGACAAAGCGCCAGGACGTTTATGGCAAACCTGACCGAATCGCCTCCCCCTTGCAAATCATGATTGACGGTCCGATTGGCGGCGCGGCTTTCAACAACGAATTCGGGCGTCCCAACCTGGTCGGCTACTTCCGCACCTATGAACAGAACGTTGGCAATACCGTTTACGGCTATCACAAACCCATCATGCTGGCTGGCGGGCTGGGATCTATTGCCGACATCCATACCCAGAAACAATCACTGCCGGTTGGCGCGCTGCTGATCCAGTTGGGCGGTCCCGGCATGAGAATCGGTATGGGCGGCGGCGCCGCCTCTTCCATGGCGACCGGCGCAAACACCGCAGATCTGGATTTTGATTCTGTCCAGCGGGGTAATCCTGAAATGCAGCGGCGTGCCCAGGAAGTCATCAATGCCTGCTGGGCAATGAAAGAAAAAAACCCGATCCTCTCCATTCATGATGTCGGTGCCGGCGGGCTTTCCAATGCCTTTCCGGAAATCACCCATGATGCCGGCAGGGGAGCTGTCTTTGACCTTCGAAATGTGCCATTGGAAGAAAGCGGCATGTCCCCCCGGGAAATCTGGAGCAATGAATCCCAGGAACGCTATGTCCTAGCGATTGCCGAAGAAAACCTCCAGCTGTTCAGCGACCTGTGCAGACGTGAGCGCTGCCCGTTTGCCATTGTGGGCAAGGCAACCGAAGAGCGGCAACTGAAAGTCATTGATACAGAGTATCGGAATGAACCCGTCAATATGCCGATGGATGTCCTGTTGGGCAAACCGCCAAAAATGCACCGTGATGTGGTTCATATGCCCCATGACTATCCAGAAATCCGGCTGAAAGACCTGTCGCTTGACCAGATTGCTGAAAATATCCTGCTGCTGCCGACAGTCGGGGACAAATCTTTCCTGATTACCATCGGCGACCGTGCAGTAGGCGGTATGACATGCCGTGACCAGATGGTCGGTCCCTGGCAGGTACCTGTCGCAGACTGTGCCGTGACATTGATGAGTTTTGAAGGCTATATGGGGGAAGCCATGGCCATGGGAGAAAGGACCCCGTTGGCAGTCATCAATGCGCCTGCATCCGGCCGTATGGCAATCGGTGAAGCACTGACTAACATTGCCGCTGCCCCGATCGCTGATATCTCCGACATCAAACTCTCCGCCAACTGGATGGCAGCCTGCGGTCAGCCTGGACAAGATGCTGCACTCTATGGCACCGTCAAGGCAGTCGGGCTTGACCTGTGCCCTGAACTGGGACTCAGCATCCCGGTCGGCAAAGATTCGCTGTCCATGCGGACAACCTGGAAAGACGGAGAACAAAACAAAGAAGTCATTTCCCCAGTCTCTCTCATTGTCTCTGCCTTTGCACCCGTCAAGGATGTTCGCCGTTCCATGACTCCGCAGCTGCGTACCGATAAAGGCGAAACCGTCTTGCTGGCAGTTGATCTCGGTCTGGGCAAAAACCGGATGGGCGCTTCTGCCCTGGCACAAGTCACCCGCCAGATCGGAGCAACCGTGCCCGATTTGGACAATGCCGAAAACCTGAAAGCCTTTTTCAAGACCATCCAACACCTTAACCAGAAAGGACTGCTGCTCGCATACCATGACCGTTCAGACGGCGGCCTGTTCATCACCTTATCTGAAATGGCATTTGCCGGGCATTGTGGTCTGGACATTGACCTGGATGCTATCGTCAATGCATCGCAAGACAAACGGTCAGACCCTGAAAATATTCTTGCCGCCCTGTTCAATGAAGAACTGGGCGCTGTCATCCAGGTTCGTCAGGCAGACTTGGCAGCCGTCAAAGCACAATTCGCGGAAGCCGGGCTTGGCAAAGCTGTCCATGTCCTGGGAACCGTAGCGGCGGATGATAACATCCGGTTCAGGCTGCATGGCCAGACTGTCTTCCAGCGCTCCCGTATTGACCTGCACCGCCTGTGGAGCGAAACCAGTTGGCGCATTGCCCGGCTGCGCGACAATCCAGCCTGTGCCGATATGGAATACGACCAGATCCTCAATGCAGCGGACAAAGGCATTTCACCGGTCGTACCTTTTGATATGACAGAAAATATTGCTGCACCATACATCAACAAAGGTGTCCGCCCACGGGTTGCCATCCTCCGTGAACAAGGCTCCAACTCCCATGTTGAAACCGCCTATGTCATGCATCGGGCGGGTTTTGAAGCAGTCGATGTCCATATGTCTGACCTGATGGACGGCCGTATGTACCTGGATGACTGCAAGGGACTGATAGCCGTCGGCGGCTTTTCCTATGGCGATGTTCTTGGGGCGGGAGAAGGCTGGGCGAAAAAAATCCTGTTCAATGACCAGCTCAAGGAACAATTTGAAAACTTCTTCTGGCGGATGGACACCTTCGCCCTGGGCATCTGCAACGGCTGCCAGATGATGAGCAACCTAGCATCCATCATTCCAGGAGCAGAAGCCTGGCCGAAATTCGTTCGTAACCGTTCCGAACAATTTGAAGCCCGTTTCACCATGGTTGAAGTGCCCGAAACACCAGCCATCTTCTTTGCTGGCATGGCTGGTTTGCAAACCCCGATAGTCGTTTCCCATGGCGAAGGGCGTGCAGACTTTTCCCAGCAGGGAGACATTCGGAAAGCACTGGTTGCCATGCGGTATATTGACCATGACGGCAAACCGACTGAAACTTATCCGCTGAACCCGAATGGCTCTCCGAACGGCATCACCGCAGTCACTACACCGGACGGGCGTTTCACCGTCATGATGCCCCATGCAGAACGGGCATTCAGAACCGTCCAGAACTCATGGGCACCGGAAGACTGGGGTGAAAACGCCCCATGGATGCGCATGTTCCAAAACGCCCGTAAATGGGTTGGCTGATGAGAAGCTGCTTGCCCCTTTGATGAAATTGAAGGGGCATATGCGGATGAAACCCTGTTCTGATTTCCCTCTTATTCAAAAAAGCTGTCAACTGACGCATTTCCTGCATCTCTTCATCTGCCAAACAGTCCTTGCGGAAAACTTTTTCCCACTTTGATCTGCTTTACTGAAGCGTAATGTCCAGTGCTAACCCCTGTTGGAAAAGCCACTGGCAGAACACCTTGACTGCTGACAAATAAACGCTTGCAGCAGCAGTCTGGTAGTTCAACAGCAGAGAAGCCTTCCAGCGGTTCAGGAAAGCCGCATCCGGCGATGTCATCCCCATTAGCCAAACACCATGCAGCGAAGTTCCGCAGAGCAGTGCGGGACACCATTAGGGTATTCAATTTGAAATCAGATTCGACCAGGAAACAGGGGGAAACAAGACAGTCTCTCGAATACTGATAAATGAGAAATCCATAAAAAAACTCGAAAGGGTCACTAAAGAAAAAAACCATGAAAACAGGTCATTCAAGCCCCTGTCAAGAATGTATGGGAAATGCAACAACCACGGGGGGGAGAGCCAGTTGACTTCCGTTAATGATTATTAATGGACATTAAAGACTTATAACTATTTGTTTTTAAACAGTTTTTATTTAATATCTGAACAAAGCATAAATGGCTATATGCCTGCTGTTGTGCTTTTAAGGACAGTTTTAACCGACAATTTTCTCGGTTGTTGTTAGAATAGAAACCGTGTATTTGGTGTAACGCGATAACTAAAACCAAATGCGAGAAGCTTAATGTCCATTAATAATCATTAATGGAACTAAGCGTCTATTAGTACCATCGAGCACCTGTTGGAAGGCTTTAGATCATGAATGTTATGCACTGGAAAAACAGTGATTAGTGATGGAAAACAAGTAAGGACAGAAGGTATAAAGATGAACCAAATATTCAAGGTGGTATTCAACCAAGTTTTGGGGCGGCAGGTCGTCGTCAGTGAACTCGCCAGTTCCGTCCAAAGGGGTGCCTGCAAGGCGGTTGTCGTGGCAGCACTGGCAGTGGCTGCCGGTGCTGCCTGGGCAGCTGATCATACATTCTCAAATGCTACAACAACACAGGCGACTAACAGTGAAAAAGATAACGGTAGCACCATCTCGACCGCAGACTCTGCATACGGTTCCATTGCTTCAGGATACGCGCAAGGTAGCGGCAAGATATACACATATGATGGTTATGGTTCCACTGCTTCGGGATTTGCGAACGATAACAGCCTGATTTACACAGGTGATCATGCTTTCGGTGCTACTGCTTCGGGATACGCGACAAATAGAAGCCAGATTTCAATAGATCAACTTGCTTATGGTTCCACTGCTTGGGGGTATGCTAAAGAAGATAGCCAGATTTACATAGCTCCATATGCTTCCGGTAACAGTGCTTCAGGTTATGCTAGAAAGGGGACGATTGCAGTATCTACCCATGCCCGTGGTTCCGTTGCCAGGGGCGTTGTAGCCAATAATTCTAGTGAGGACAGCTACATACGTGTAGGCGGAGCCACATACTCTGATGGCAGTACAGCATTAGGTGCTGTTGGCAATAGCGGAGGCACCATTTACGTAGACGGTGGCAGCCATGGTGTTATGGCAAGAGGCTATGTAGATAATGCTGTGGTAGCATTCACGCAGGTTCTGGTACAAATGGTGCCACCGTTGCGGGCGTTGCTGATGGAGGTACAATCTCTGTAGGAAACAATGCTGCTGGTGCCATCGCGATGGGCTATGCTGATGGTAGCGGCGATGTCGCCGCGTCCGGCAAAGGTTCTGCTACCATCGGTCATGATGTAGCAGCCGCCAAAGATTACTCAACCGCAATCGGTAACGGCAGCAAGGCATACGGTACCAATTCCCTCGCAGCACTGGGCGGGGCGACCGGCTACAAGGTAGAATAACAGACAACGAAGGCAATGAAACCGTCACGACCGAAAATGCCCAAGGCGCAGTCGCCATCGGTGAAGGGGCATATGCAGCAAAATCATATACCTATGCCATCGGTCAGAACGCCCAGGCACAGGCAGCAAACAGCCTCGCCATCGGTAATGAATCCACCGTTTCCGGCGAGAAATCCATCGCCATCGGTTATGGTCATACGGTCACAGGCAACAACTCCGGTGCTTTCGGTGACCCAAGCGTTATCAACGGTGCCAACAGATATTCCGTCGGTAACGACAATACTATCGGTGCAGATTACAGCAACGTCTTTGCACTCGGTAACAACATCTCCACTGTCGCAAGCAATTCCGTCTTCCTTGGTAATGGTGCGGCTTATGTTGCCAGTGGAACCTACTCCAGCGGTTTAGATGCTTATAGTTCTGCAACTATCAATGGCATTACCTATGGCAGCTTTGCTGGATCTACAGTTCCGGCTGGTGTTGTCTCTGTCGGAGCTGTTGGCAGTGAACGTCGCATCCAGAACGTTGCAGCCGGTCTGGTCTCAGCAACCAGCACCGATGCCATCAACGGTCGCCAGCTCTACCAAGCAATACTGGCTTCACAGTTCGAAATCCTGCCAGGAGACAACATCACCGTCACAGAAGGCACCAATGACAACGGTATCAAGACCTACACCATCAGCAGTTCCAATGCAACAGCGGTTGCGGCAGGTGGCAATGTTGTTGTAACAGGTCCCACGACCACGTCGGACAGCAGCACCTCATCAACCAGCCAGTCCTCTACTTCAGGAACCGGAAGCACATCTTCCACTGGAACAACAACCAGCACAGGAAGCAGTACTTCTTCTGGTACCTACCACACAGACACCTACACCGTCCAGGCAGCAGACTCCAAGGTTGACAGTGTCAGTGTGACGGCAGGGACATCGACGACATCCGGCAACACCACCACGACAAAATACACCGTCAGTGTGGTATCCAATGAACAGAGCGTTGAGGATGGTGAAATCAAGACAAACTCAGTGACGAAAGAAGGCACCTTCACCGTCACAGACACCCGCAACACTGTAGCTGCCGGCGACAATATCATTGTTAGCGAAACCCCCAATGCAGACGGATCCACCGCCTACACCGTCGGCCTCAGCAATAACGTTGACCTGACATCATCGGGCAGCCTCACAGCAGGCGATACCACCATCAGCAGCGACGGCATCACTGTCAAGAACGCTGGTTCCGACAAGAAGCAGACCGTTGCCATCACCAAGACCAGCATCAGCATGGGCAACCAGCAGGTTCACAACGTCGCTGCCGGTACAGCCGACACTGATGCCGTCAACGTCAGCCAGCTCAAGCAGGCCAAGTCTAACTTTGACAACAAGCTCCATCACCTCAATGGACGCATCGGTGAAGTCGCCCAGGATGCCAACGCTGGTATCGCAATGGCACTTGCCGCTGCCTCTCTGCCGCAGGCCTACCTGCCAGGCAAGAGCATGATGGCCGTCACAGGCGGTACCTACCGTGGGGAACAGGGTTATGCCGTTGGCTTCTCCCATGTCACCGAAAACGGGTTCGTCATCAAGGCCAATGCCTCCGGCAACAGCCAGGGACACTACGGTGCCGCCGTTGGTGCTGGGTACATGTGGTAAGCAGCCGGAAAGTCCCAAGAAAGGTATGGCAGGGGGAAATCCCCCTGCCATACCTGGCAATCCATCAGGAGCCGCCATGTTGAACACACCTGTCAAAAAAAGAACTGCCAAGCCGCCGCATCCTGGCCGCCATATCAGGCAAGCCATGGAAGATTTCGGGCTGAGCTACGACGCTTTCGCCAGAAAACTGAATGTCGCCGCGGCGACCGTCCACCGTGTTGTGACCGGGAAATCCGCCATCTCGCCTGAGATGGCGATCAGACTTTCAGCAACCGTTGGTCAAACCGTACAGTACAGGATGCAGTGCCAGACAGATTATGACCTTTACAACGCCAGCAAGCGTGTTGATACTAGCGAATTGCAGCCGCTGACGAAAGCAACGCTTGAAAAAGTGGCCAGAAAGCGTAAGGCGTAGTATCCATCCAAAAATCTCTTCTAGATGCCTGCCTCATCGCTGATGTGACCGGATATGTCGGTTATTCTCTGAAAAGCCTGTATACGGCCATTGGCGAGGGCAGCGCTAACCGAACTGTTGTATGAGCACAAGTTAAAGCTAATGGAAGCAGGGACGTCCAACCCTGCGCATTGCTGGATTGCACCCGTAAATATCATATAACACTTGACTTGAAGTTTGCTTTAACTTTTATGATAGGGGTAAAGCAAAGGATTTTGTTTTGTTGGGGACACCGTTCCTATTTGACCAGTTGTATCCTGAATATCTGACAGAAAAGGAGAAGCATCATGAGAACTATCGGTTACGCCGCCAATGCCAAGGCATCCCCCCTCAAGCCTCACATCTTTGAACGCAGGGCGCTTCGTCCAAACGACATTTGTATGGAGGTCCTCTATTGCGGTGTCTGCCATTCTGACATGCATATGGTGAACGATGACTGGGGTATGGCGGTTTATCCCGTTATGCCGGGACATGAAATCATCGGCAGGGTTACTGCTGTTGGCCCGGATGTGAAGAAATACAAGGTCGGTGACAATGTGGCTG
This sequence comes from Oxalobacter sp., assembly GCA_963618105.1. Lineage (GTDB taxonomy): Bacteria > Pseudomonadota > Gammaproteobacteria > Burkholderiales > Burkholderiaceae_D > Oxalobacter. The sequence goes on from CAVERB010000087.1 coordinate 33,297, forward strand.
TCGGCTGTATGGTGGACAGCTGTATGGAATGCGACCAATGCCGAAAAGGAGAGGAACAGTTCTGCCGGAATATTGCGACATGGACTTACTGCAGTTGTGACCGTGTCGATGGCAGCAATACCATGGGCGGTTATTCCAAATATCTGGTTGTCCGGGAAGAATTTGCACTGCGGGTACCGGATGGACTTGATCTCTCCAAGGCTGCACCGTTGCTTTGTGCAGGCATCACAACCTATTCGCCTCTGCGTACTTGGCATGTTGGTCCAGGTTCCCGTGTTGGCGTTGTCGGTCTGGGCGGGCTGGGACATATGGCAGTCAAGCTCGCTGCCGCAATGGGTGCCGAAGTCACTGTCATCAGCCGTTCTGCATCCCGTGAAGCCGAAGCCAAACGCCTTGGGGCGGATCGCCTGCTTGTTTCCAGCGATGCAGCATCAATGGCAAAGGCTATGGACAGTTTGGATCTCATCATTGATACCGTTCCGGTCAAGCATGATATCAACATCTATCTGCCTTTGCTCGACATAGACGGGACGATTTGCCTGGTTGGTCAGATTGGACCAGAGCCGGAACTGGATTCCGTACCGTTGGTCTTTGGCCGCCGCCGTGTGGCAGGTTCCCCGATTGGCGGTATTGCCGAAACGCAGGAAATGCTTGACTTCTGTGCAAGAAAAAATGTCCTGCCGGATACAGAAATGATAGCGATACAGGACATCAACACCGCCTATGCCCGTCTGGCGAAATCTGATGTCAAATACCGTTTTGTCATCGACATGGCAACTCTCAAGATGGCATGACCGTCAATCAATCGGGATTTATCAGAAGATGTCTTGCGGGTAAATGGGAAAGGTTATGTCCGCTTTGGGGCATGAGGATATCCTGGTTCCTTTAAGGTATCTTCTGATTTGTTTGTCAAATGGTTTTGATGGGTGGGCAATGGATGGTATTGGAATCAGGACAGTATCAGTCAATGATGCCGAACGGTTGTTGGAGATATATGCGTGGTATGTCGAGCATATTGCGGTCACTTTTGAATATGACGTACCAACGCTTGATGCGTTCAGGAGACGGATATCCCATACTTTGCAGGAATATCCTTATCTCTGCATCCATCAGGACAATGCCATTATGGGGTGCCTATGCCGGGCCGTTTGTTGGCAGGGCGGCTTACGGATGGTCTGCTGAAGTGACCGTGTATCTTGACCATCGGGCAAGAAAACAGGGGTTTGGACGGAAACTGTATGAAGCATTGGAAGGTTTTCTGAGGGAAATGGGCATCCTGAACCTGTATGCTTGCATCGCTTCTCCACGAGAAGAGGATAGATATTTGACAAGGGACAGTATGGCATTCCATCAGCATTTAGGGTTCAGGAAAGTCGGTGAGTTTCATCATTGCGGTTATAAATTTGACCGTTGGTACGATATGGTCTGGATGGAAAAGATTATTGGAAAACATACCGTCCATCCTGATAGTGTAAAACGGTATTTGGGATAAAATGGCTTTAAGGGCTATTGTATTAAAAAACCGTTTTTCTGAGGATTTGATAAGGAGGACAGGATGATGCAGAAACGCAGGCTTGGTAGAAATGGTCCTGAAGTCTCGGCTTTGGGGTATGGCTGTATGGGGTGTACACCATCGTATGGACATAGTCCCAATGATGGGGAAATGATTCAGCTCATCCGTAAGGCTGTTGACCTGGGCGTGACTTTCTTCGATACCGCTGAAGTCTATGGCCCACTGATCAATGAAGAACTGGTCGGCAAGGCGCTTGCGCCTTACAAAGGCAAGGTTGTCATTGCGACCAAGTTCGGTTTTGAACCTGACCCGGCAAATAATGGCAGATGGTTCAAGCTCAACAGTCGTCCAGCGCATATCAAGGCGGTCGCTGAAGCGTCCCTGAAACGGTTGGGCGTGGATACCATTGACATCTTCTACCAGCATCGGATGGATCCCAGTGTGCTTGCTGAGGATGTTGCCGGTGCGGTTGCCGACCTTATCAAGGCCGGCAAGGTTCGGTATTTCGGTCTGTCGGAACCCAGCATGGATTATGTCCGCCGTGCACATAAGGCCTGTCCAGTCACCGTTCTCCAGAACGAGTATTCGCTTTGGTGGCGCAAACCTGAACAGGGAATGCTGGCATTGTTGGAAGAACTGGGAATCGGTCTGGCGCCATACAGTCCGTTGGGAAGAGGGTTCCTGACAGGTGCCATCACGCTCCAGACGAAATTCGGGGCAAATGATTTCCGTGCGACGATGCCGCGTTTCACACAGGAGGCCATCAAGACCAATACAGCAATGGTTTCCCTGCTGCTGGAAATCGCGCGGGCAAAAGAAGCAACCCCAGCGCAGATTGCACTGGCATGGCTGCTGGCCCAGAAACCCTGGATTGTTCCGATTCCAGGAACGACCAGGCTGGAGCGCCTTCAGGAAAACCTGGGTGCTCAGGACGTTGTCCTGACAGCAGAAGATCTGGTTCTGTTGGACAATGCGGCGGATGACATCAAGATTGTCGGTGCGCGGTATTCAGGTATTTCCGCAAAATGGGTTGGCGAAGGCGAATAAACCCGTCCTGCCCTCTTGTTGATCAGCCCTTTCCTGGGACTTCAGGGAAGGTTTTTTTCATGGATAAAGGCAAAGGTTTCCTGGAGCAGGAAACGGAAGGATTGCGCTGGGCTTTCATAGCGAGTAGTCGGTGTCGGTGAAGAATAGGCTTTCATATTCAGGTCTTTGGCAATGGACATCGCTCTTTTCATGTGGAAAGGATCACTGACAATAATGGCTGACCGCAGGCCATGCGATGCCATCAGCTGCTTGGCATTTTCGAGGTTTTCACGGGTATTGTGTGAATCTTCTTCAATCAGGATATCATCAACAGGAATATGATTTTTCAAGGCAAAGCGGCGGGCAACATACGCCTCGGAGTAAGGGGCATTACGGGATTTGCCGCCTGTCATGATGACTTTAGAGACATAACCGTTCTGATAAAGCCATAACCCATGCCGGATACGTTCTTCAAACACTGGAGAAGGGCGTTTATACCATGCAGCAGCACCCAGGATGATGGCAGTATCAGCTGGTCTTTTCTGGTCAACGGTTGAAAAATACAAGATGGAGCCAATGAGATAGGCAAAGGCAAGCACCACAATGCCTATCACTGAAAGGACTCCGATGATCAACCGCCTGACAATAGGGGTATCTAATCGCATCAGATTCCGGATATGAATTCAATCGGCCGGTTGACTGCTGGTTTTAAGCGTTGTCGGCGCAGACAGGAAAACACAACATCAATGGCGGCACAACGGTATCAACGGTGTTTGCCGTTCATAATGAAGACACGTTCCATGTAGGTGTCTTTGTCATAGACCTCGTATTTGACGTTTTCACCATGGCTCCTGATATGTTCGATTTCAACCTCGTGGTAATTCCTGTCGGCATAGTCAAAGACCTCAACCGTCTCACCACGTTTGAATTTTTCCGGTCTGCTGGTGGATATGGAAATTGGTATATTGGTGCTTTCGTCAACACCATCCCAGCCAGCCAGTGCGGTCTGACAGGCAAACAGGAAAAGGAGCGGTAAAAACTTTTTCATACAATCAAGGCTATCAGGAAAAATCAATCAGGGTCATTTTAAACCGAATCACGTTGGCAATACTGGAAAAAGTCGCCAGAAAATTTATCGGAGCAGGTTGTTCTGGCGTTGTTCCCGTTTACGGCGGAGAATTGTTCGGTGGATGAACCAAATAATGGCAATGCCAAGTGCAAAGAAGATTGCAATCACCTTACGCCAGAAACTGCCTTTTGCGTTTTCCTTTTTCTCTGCCTCTGAAGCAGTTGTATCCTGATTGGCATCTGCTTTGTTATTGGCTTGATCTTTGGCAGCTACATTATCAGGGACAGCTTTATCGACTGGTTTCATGCCATTGGCTGATACCTTGTTTTCCTTTTCATAAATCTGATCTAAAGCTTCAATAGCTTTCTCATGGCCATCGTTTGCTGCCCGTTCCAGATAGGGGATAGCTTCCTGGTATTTCCTGGCATGGTACAGTTCAAGTCCTTTGGACAGATCATCAGCGAAAACAGACGCGGAAAAGCCGGAAGCCCACAAGAGCGGTATCAGGCAGAGTGTAAAGAAAAAACGTTTAAACATGGATGGCAATCGGAAAATCAATAGACAGGTCAGTATTCTATCCCTTGTCAGCTGTTTGCGTCTGCAAAATCACGGGAAAGCGTTTTTTTGCAGGAAAGCATCATCGGATTCAGACGGCAATCAGACAGTCATCAAACAGCAATGGGCGCCGGGATTGCAGGGTGTGGATCGTATCCGGTAATTTCAAAATCTTCGAACGTATAATCAAAAATAGAGGGTTTCCTGTTCAGTTTCAATGCAGGGGCTGGTCTTGGGGTACGTGAGAGCTGGCGTTTTGCCTGTTCAAAATGATTACGGTACAGATGAAGGTCACCAATACTATGGATGACTTCTCCGGGTTCCAGGCCGCATTGCTGGGCAATCATATGCGTCAGGAATGCGGTGGAAGCAGTATTGTAGGGAATCCCCAGAAAGATATCTCCTGAGCGCTGGGTCATCATACAGGACAGACGGCCGTTGGCGACTTGAAACTGGTACATGACATGGCAGGGAGCAAGTGCCATTTTGCCAGCATGGACATTGTCTTGCGGGGACATTTTTTCGTCTGGCAGTAGCGCAACATTCCAGGCGCTGATGATATGCCGCCTGCTGTTGGGATTGTTCCTGATGGATTCGATGACGGCAGAAATCTGGTCATAAATCCTGCCGTCAGAACCTTCCCAGTTGCGCCATTGAGCACCGTAGATTGGTCCCAGATCGCCTGTTTCGGTTGCCCATTCATCCCAAATGGTCACTTTGTTCTGATGCAGGTAATCAATGTTGGTGCCACCTTTCAGGAACCAGAGCAGTTCATGGACAATGGCACGGATATACAGCCGCTTGGTTGTCAGCAGGGGAAATCCGTTTTTCAGGTCATGGCGAATCATCCTGCCAAAGACTGATCGTGTCCCTGTTCCTGTACGGTCGTCTTTGTCAATGCCATGTTCCAGAATTTCAGTCAGGAGCGCCAGATACTGCTGTTCCACCATAATCCCATATCCTTTAAAAAACCGTTTCCGATAATGTTTTCAGCAAACATCACAGCCCACCCAAATGGAGGGTTTTCACCTCTAGGTATTCTTCAATGCCCAGTACAGAACCTTCCCGTCCAAGTCCAGATTCCTTGACACCGCCAAATGGCGCGACAGTTGAGGACACGCCAGTATCATTGATGCCGATCATCCCAGCTTCCAATGCTTCAGAAACACGGAAAACACGGGCAAGGTCTTGCGTATAGAAATAGGCCGCCAGTCCAAAAGGGGTGAAATTGGCACGGTTGATGGCTTCATTTTCACTGCTGCATCTGAAGCAGGCAGCAACGGGACCAAAGGTTTCTTCATGGGCAATCAGCATATTGTCCGTGCAATGCGAGAGGACGGTGGGTTCATAAAAGGTCCCGCCTAATTCATGCCGTTTTCCGCCGATAGCGACTTTTGCACCCTTGTCAACCGCATCGTGGACATGCCGTTCTACTTTTGCCAGTCCTTTTTCATTGATCAATGGTCCAATGGTCGTTCCTGCTGCCATGCCATCGCCGACTTTCAGCTGTGCAACGGCATCTGCCAGTTTCTGGACAAACGCATCATAGACATCATTCTCAATATAAATCCGGTTGATAGCGACACATACCTGCCCGGCATTCCTGAATTTGTTGGCGATGACACCTTTGACCGCAGCATCCAGGTCAGCATCCGCAAAAATAATCATCGGCGCATTGCCGCCCAGTTCCATAGAGACATGTTTCATGGTTTCCGCTGAGTTTCTGACCAGGATTTTGCCAACAGCGGTAGAGCCGGTGAATGTGATTTTCCGGACATCCGGAGAAGCCATGAAAACATCAGAAATGGCTTCGGTATCACCAAAGACACCATTCAGCACGCCAGGAGGGACGCCTGCCTCATCTGCCAGGGCGAGCAGGGCATTGGCACATAACGGGGTTTCGTTGGCGGGTTTGATGACTGCGGTACAGCCTGCTGCCAAGGCGGGGCCCAGCTTGCGGGCCAGCATCGCCATTGGAAAGTTCCAAGGGGTAATTGCAACAACCACACCAACAGGTTCGCGTGTTGCCAATACTCTGGAATGAGGTTTGAATGAGGGAATGATCTCGCCGTTGATCCGACGGGCTTCTTCAGAAAACCATTTGATGAAACTGGCGGCATAATCTACTTCACCCAATGCCTCCTGAAAGGTTTTTCCCTGTTCTGCTGTCATCAGCTTGCCCAGAAAGTCCCTGTTTTCCATCATCAGGTCATACCATCGTTCGAGGATAGCTGCACGTTCGGCAGCCAAGGTCTTGCGCCAGGTGCGGAAAGCAGTCATGGCGGAAATGACTGCGGCTTCCGCCTCGTTCCTGCTGCTCCATCCCACATCAGCCAGCCGCTCACCGGTTGCTGGATTAATGACAGGGAATGTTTTGCTGGTCGTTATCCATTTGCCATGGATAAAAGCGCCAGTCTTGAAAAACCGGTTGGCTTTCAGGCTGTCATGCAGTGTACTCATGTTGGTTCCTTTTCAATGCCATCGTTGGAAAGCGCAGTGGCAAAAATCCTTCTGTTAGGGATCTCAGTCGTAAACTGATATTGTACGCTCATTAGTTCTGCGTAATGCCTGCCAGTTGTGTGGACAGGAATGTTGCATGACGGTCGGTCAGTCCGGTAATGAAATCAATCACCCGCATATAGGCGGTGTAAAGGTCATCTTTTTCAGTCGGTGCATTCGTTCCCATCAATGTCAGCACTTGACCATCCCGGAAAGAAAGCGGCTGTTTGCTGATGAACTGATGGCAGGTTGGGATCAATGTATCCAGCATTCGCTTGTATAAGGTATAAGAACCGATTTCAATGGCAATCTTGGAATGGTTTTTCAGGATGACATCGAAGAACAGCTGCCGCGCATTATCCATATAAGCCGCAACATCCGGCTCAATATGGTCAAGCAGGGCATGGACATCGGCTCCCTGCATGATTTTTTCATAGGATGTCTTGAACACATGATAAGTGGCGTCAATCATCAGGTCGATGACCCGGGCGCGGATAAGTCCTGCTTTCCTGCGGTTGGCATCAATGCTGCTCAGGCGCTCCGCGTCAATGCCCAATCTGTTCCAGACAGGCGCTACGACTAACATCAAAGCATCAAACTGGACGATGTTCAGTTCCAACGCATCTTCGATATCAATAATGCAATAACAAATATCATCAGCCGCTTCTGTCAGATAAGACAACGGATGACGTTTGTAACCGTTTTCTGTCTTGAGCCCCAAATAGGAGAAAACCTCATCGAAAATGGGTTGTTCCAATTGGTAAAAATTGAATTTTGACGAATTCAGTTTCGTCGCATGGGCTGATGAACGGGGATATTTGACAATGGATGCCAAGGTCGGAAAAGTCAGCCGGAGTCCCCCTTGATCTTTATGGTTTTCCAAGGCAGTCAGGACACGGAATCCCTGGGCATTGCCATCAAACGTCATGAAATCCAGTTTTTGTTCTTCAGTCAGTCCTGAAAGATACCGGTCATGGTTGACGGGGTCCTTGAACCAGTCCCGCAAGGCAGATTCACCGCCATGTCCAAATGGCGGATTGCCGATATCATGCGCAAGACATGCCGCCTGGACAATCTGTCCGAGATGTTCCGGCGTATAGGTTTCCGGCAGATCACCGCGTGCTTTCAGGAAATAGCCGGTCATGATGCCAAGGGAACGCCCGACACTGGAAACTTCCAACGAATGCATCTGACGGTGATGGACATGGTCATTGCTTGCAAAAGGATGAACCTGGGTTTTCCGGGCAAGCATCCTGAACGCATTGGAAAAAAGGATACGGTCGTAATCCTGGACAAACGGACTGCGGGCAGGATTGAATGCTGCGGTTTCTGTATGGGAACCGATCCGTCTGACTGGTGCCAACAGCTTGAGCCATTGGCTTTTATAGGGCTTGTTTTCAGGGTTTTCCATAATGACCTGTCAGAGAATCTCAATGAAATTTATGGTAACAGAATCAGTGAAATAGCAGAACGGTTCCTATCAACTAACAGAATTTTTGGAGGAATTCATCTGGTGGGAATATTGGAACAGGCGATTGACGGTAATCTTTGATATTCCTGGTGACAATGCAATCCATTTTTGAACGGATTGCTGAAGCAATCATCATAGCATCTTCAAAATCAGGAATATCAGAAAACAGGGCATTGATACAATCCTGTCCTGTACTATTGATGACAGAAAATACGGTTGTCAAAGACTTGATGATGCGTCTTGATTCATCGTTGCTATGCGTGTGTCGATGCGTGATATAAAAGATATCAGCAATGGATTTTGCTGTTAAAAAACCAAATATATGCTGGCGTGCTGCCTCACGGAAAATATTTTCTGCTGTATGATTAAATGGCTGTCTGGCTTGTAAGGCATCAATCACAATACAGGTGTCCAGCAGTACGTTCATAGTTTACCCGTCCGTTCTTCAATGGCTTCTTCCACGGTAATATCAGGCGGTAGGATTCCAAATAGAGATTCGACCAAAGCCATCTGATTCTTATAAGGGGAAGTCAGTTTTGCTATCGCCTTGCCATTTCGGGTAATTAAAACATCCTCTTGCTCTGCAAGTTGCAGGTATTTTCCAAGGTTGGTTTTCAGTTCTGTCGCTGTTATGGAAGTCATTGTGTTCTGTGTAAAAATTGTTCGATTATGTTGAATTATAGAACGAAATAAATAAAAAATCGAACAATGTATGGCAAATACTGCATTCCATAACTAAAACTGAAAGTGAGTTTTTGCATGAAAGCGGGAAGTATCAAAACAGGGAAGTGACAGCCGATTAAATATAGGCATTATCTCCTTCGCTGCCAGAGTCTTGCCGCAAGGCAGGCAAAAACTATCAGCAATAGCGAAACGGCGACAACCAGCTTGTTGCCGAACAGGATATAAGGTGTCATGCCTTGAGTTCCTGAAACATGGAAGCTGAGTTCGCCTTGAACATAAGG
>CAVERB010000087.1:42481-54777 GCA_963618105.1 Oxalobacter sp.
ACATAAGGCGGCAGTTGTTGGACAACCTCACCGTGTTCATCAATGATAGCCGTCGTACCGGTATTGGTTGCCCGCAGCATCGGTCGTCCGGTTTCAAGAGAACGCATCCTTGAAATCTGCAAGTGCTGAGGAAGGGCAACGGTATCGCCGAACCAGGCAATGTTGGAAATATTCAGCAGCAGGGAAGCAACAGGCTTGCCAGAAGTCTGTTCATCCCGAAGTCTGGCCGCGATTTCTTCGCCAAAAATATCCTCATAACAAATATTTGGCAGTATCCGCTGGTCTTTGACCGGAAAAGGCGGTTGAATCAGTGCGCCTCGGGTAAATTCTCCAAGCGGAATACGCATCATATTGACAAACCACCGGAATCCCGTCGGGACAAACTCACCGAACGGTACCAGATGATGTTTGTCATAACGGTAAAGCCGGGCATGATTGGTTTCTTTAGGGAAAACCACGACCAGACTGTTGGTATAGACTGTCCGGCTGTCTGCCAATGGAATCCCGATGGCAAGACGGCTGCCGCTTCGGTCAACGAAATCCATCAGATTGTCCAGATAGCCGGAAGGCAGGTTCTGCGGGTAGATGGGGACTGCTGTTTCTGGTGTGACAATGACATCCGCAGACTGACGGGTAATCATCCTGGTGTATTGATCTAGCATTGTCTGGATCTGCCGGGGGTTGAACTTGGCTTCTTGGGCGATATTGCCTTGAAGCAGCCTGACATGGATAGGATTGCCCTGTACAGCGGTCCATTCAACCTGGCGGCAGGTATGTCCGAGCGACAGCAGAAGGACAAAAACAACAACTGTCATCAGCATCTGGGTTTTCAGCCGTTTCCAAACCGCCTGACAGAAACCTGCCAAAGCACCCGCCATCACCGCAACGGTCAAACTGATGCCAAAGACACCAGCGATTGGGGCAAATCCTGCCAAAGGACTGTCTGTAAAGGCATAACCGGCGGAAAGCCAAGGCAGACCGGAGAAAACCCAGCCTCTAAGCCATTCGAACAATGTCCAGAAAGCCGGAAAGAGCATCATCAGGAAAAGGACGCTACCCATTTGAAAACGGCTTTTCAAAAGAAAGGCAAAAAGACAGGCAAAGGCAGGCAAAAGCCCCATAAACATGGCAAGCAGGGCAATGCCGGTACCGGCCATCAAGGCATTCATCCCGCCATAAACATGCAGGCTGATAAACATCCAGTAAAGACCTGCGCCAAAACTGGCGGTGCCATAAGCCCAGCCGCAGAAAAAGGCATGACATTTCTTCGTCTGACAGATCACAACCCCTGCCAGCACTGCCAGACAGAGAATTTGGAAACCCCAGACCCCATAAGGCGCAAAGGAAAAGACCGTCAAGATGCCGGTCAGGAGAGCGATAATGGGAAAAACAAAGGCGCTGAGGCGTTTCATCAATAAAACAGGGTTGGATCCCACTAGATGCAATCCAACCCGTGCCAGTTATGCTGTCAAAAAGCAGGAACAGTCAAGACAACCGTCCAATGCCGCGGCCTGTCGCATCAACATCAGTGACAGGCTCTTCTTCACCGTCAGCCAGCAACACACTCCTCCCACTGCAGTTGCTTTCGGTTTCAGGGTCATATTCGTCTTCAATCCGGGTGATGCTCCTGCCGCTGCTGCTGATTTCTGTTTCAGGATCATCCACAGACATCGTTGCATCAATCAGGTTGACACAGATGCCATTAAAGTCAGCGGCTTCCTTCTCAAAGGCAGATAAAGGATCGCCTGAAGCCGCCTTGTTATCTACCAGGGCAGGAGCTTCTGTTTTGGGGACATCTGTATCCGTATCCGGTTCATTTTCGACCAACAAAACACTTCGTCCGCTGCAGTTGGTTTCGGTTTCCGGATCGCCTTCTTCCTCAATCCGGATGATGCTTCTGCCACTGCTGTTGATTTCTGTTTCAGGATCGTATTCGTCTTCAATCTGGACAATGCTCCTGCCGCTGCAGCTGGTCTCCGTCAGCGGATCAGCATCATCATCAATGGCACTGACACTGACACCCGTCATTTCAATGTCCTTGACAGAACTGTCAGGATTAAAAACCGTATCTTTAAGAGAACTCATAACAACGCACCGCTCATAATAAGGGAACAAGAATAATTCACTGCTTCACTTGATATTATAGACAAGAAAACAGGAATCTTCATGCAACAACCAGACAACGGCCGGTGTCTGTCCGCAGCGGTAGCGGCATGAATCTATTGGGTTGTATTGAATTGATGGCGAACCAGCAATGTTTTCAGTTTCTGTGCATCTGCGCGGATAACCTCAAAATGCAATCCATCCAGGTCAAACGTCTCTCCGACATGCGGCACATAACCCAGGTGGCTGATGATATAGCCGCCGATGGTGTCAATACGGTTGTCCTGGAGATTTACCCCCAGTTCTGCATTGAAGTCTTCCATTTCAGTTCCTGCCGGCACCCGCCACCGTATCATGTCGTCATCCTGTTTCAAACCCGTAATATGTCCGACATCCTCATTTTCATATTCATCGACAATTTCACCGACAATCTCTTCCAGGACATCCTCAATCGTTACCAAACCAGAGACGTTACCAAATTCATCAATGACAATCGCCAAATGGTTTCGGGTGTTTTTGAAATCTCTGAGCAGAACATTCAGTTTCTTGGATTCCGGGATGAAAACCGCAGGGCGCAGAATATCGTGGACAGATTCTCCATGCTCATAATGTTTCAGCAAGTCTTTGGCATAAAGAATCCCGATAATTTTTTCAGGATCGCCATCAATGGCAGGATACCGTGAGTGCCCATGCCGGATAACATCGCCAATCCAGGATTCAATCGGCTGGCTGGCATCGACTGTCAACATCCGTGTTCTTGGAATCATGATGTCGCGGGCGGAAGAATCATAAACTTTGAAAACCCCCTCAATCATGGCAAGGCATTCGGCATCAATCAGTTTCCGGTCATGCGCATCATGCATAACATCCAGCAAATCAGACTGGGAATCCGGTTCTGGCGCAATCATCGCTGCCAGTTTCTCGAAAAGGGACTTGGCAGAAGGATTCTGTTTTTTATGGTTTTCAGCAGGCTCGGGCATATTGAAGCAAAGAAGTTGAGACAGATAAATATTAGCACAGTCTTGTTTTTTGATTCCTGAATAAATCAAACAAATCATGTAAGCTATCGGCTATGAAACCTTTAAGCAAATTGTTGTTGAAACAACACCTGAAAGCCATGGTCTGCGTCATCACATGGCTATTGATGCCTTTGGCAATGCCGCAAGCCTCTGAACCTATCGAGCAGCAATTCATCGAAAAGGCGGAAAAAGGTTCTGCCTATGACCGTATGCGGTTGGGACTGCGCTATGCCATGGGCGACCAGGTAAAAGCGGATGACATCGCTGCGCAGAAATGGTTTCAGCAGGCAGCCGAAGAAGGTTATGCCCCTGCCCAGGTTGGTTTGGCTTCGATGAAAGCATTTGAAAGCGATGTCCAGGACATTCCGGGCGCAGTCGAACTGTTCCGGAAAGCCGCACGGCAGGACAATATCCAGGCACAGACAGAACTTGCAAGACTGCTGCAGTCAGGCGGCGTTCCCGACAATCCAGGCGAAGCAGAGGCCTGGCAGAAGAGAGCCGAAGAACTGACAAGACAGCAACAGCTGGAATGGGCATGGAAAATAGCGGCGACTGGTTGCGAGAAATGGCAAATTCCAGCAGATACGCCGGCTGACCTGGTGAAAAAACAGGCCAAGCATGTCAATTCTTTCCAGCATTCAGGAATGACGCTGGACATCCTGAAAATCGGACGGGCAGTTGAATCAGACGACCCTGCGGCAAAAACGGTAGGCGCCATGCTGCTGGCGACTGGCAACGGCATTAAGCCAGATCAGAAACTGGCAGCAGAATGGCTGCGTGATGCCGCGAAATCAGGTTATGCCCCTGCCCAGGCAGTTCTGGGACAACTTTACAGAATTGGCTGGGGAACTTTTGAGAAAAACGAGCAGGCGGCGGCTGAATGGATGAAACTGGCATCAGAACAAGGGGTTGAGGAAGCTCAGATTCAATATGCAAAGATGCTTTCAGCAGGTACCGGCACGGCAGCAGACAAATCCAGGGCGGAAGCCCTGTTGCAGCAAGCCTGTGATGATCATCATCCCCAGGCATTGATGATACTGGGGTTTGAAAAATTGTCGCAAGACAAGCGGGAAGATGCCATTGCACTGCTGTCACAGGCAGCAGCATACGGGGATGAGCATATTCTTTCTGTCCTTGTCGTCCTGTACGGATGGGGGACGGCACCAGTTGCCAATGAATCAGCAAAGATGACAGAAGTCAGGCGTTATGCGCAGCGCGAAGATGCTGATGCGCAGCTCATGCTGGGACTCTTCTATGCGGAAGGCTGGGGAACGCCCAGCAATATTGAAGAATCTGCCGCATGGTACAACACCGCCATCCATCATGGAAACCAGGATGCCATGCTGCCATTGGTCCTGCTGCAGGCGGCAGCAGGACAGCTCAAGGAAGCTGACCGGACATTGGCAAAAGTCATGAAACAGAAAGCCTTTGGATTTCTGCATGAAAAAGAAATGTTGAAAATGATGTTTGAGGAAACCGCGCCATCATCGGAAATCCCGGAAATGCACAATACCCCAGAAAATGAAAAGACGATGGCGTACAGAGCCTGGCGCCGTGAAAAAATCGCTCGTCAGCGTCAATACCTTGCCCAACATGCTCAGTCCGGCAATCCGGTCGCAGGCTTCCTTTTCGGGATGCTGACATCAGAATGGGAAGAGACCGCCACGGATAAAACTGCGGGGCAGCGCCTGATGCAGGAATCCCTGTCAAAACTTTGCGCATTGTCCGCCAAAGGGCTTGAAAAAGAATGCGCATCTGGTTCATGAATGCCATCATCACCACGATGTATTTGCAAGATAGCAGTTTTCACGAACAGATGCGGTAAAATACCGAATCCATCAATTCAGGCATCAAGGTATATACAGGAGGTACCGTCTGGTTTTCACAGGAAAAACTGAGGCGGTTTTTTTATGGTTACTTTCACCATCAGCATGATATTGCTGGTCGTAGGCTATGTTGTCTATGGCCGTATCGTTGAGAAAGTCTTTGGTATCAAACCGGCACGTAAAACACCCGTCTATCTCAGGGCGGATGGCGTTGATTACATCCCTTTGTCAGGGTGGCGCATCTTCCTGATCCAGTTTCTGAACATTGCCGGACTTGGCCCGATTTTCGGTGCCATCATGGGGGCAAAATTCGGTACCGCTGCCTATCTGTGGATTGTTTTGGGATGTATCTTTGCAGGCAGTGCCCATGACTATTTCTCAGGGATGCTTTCGCTGCGTCATCATGGAGAAAGCTATCCGGAAATCATTGGACGGTATATGGGCAAGCCGTTCATGCAGTTTGTCCGGATTTTCTCTTCGGTCATGATGGTCCTGGTCGGTGCGGTGTTTGTTGCCGGTCCGGCGGGACTGCTGACCAAGCTGACCCAAGACAACATTGGGCTGTCGTTTGGCATCTGGGCAGCCATCATCTTCCTGTATTTCATTGCAGCAACCGTGCTGCCGATCGACAAACTCATCGGCAGGTTATACCCGGTCTTTGGGGCTTCCCTGCTCTTTATGGCCGTTGGCATTCTCGTCTGCCTGTACCTGCATATGCCAAATCTGCCGGAAATTACGGATGGCCTGATGAACACCCATCCTAGAGCAGAAACAATCTCGCTTTTTCCGATGCTGTTCATCACCATTGCCTGCGGGGCAATCTCCGGGTTCCATGCCACCCAATCCCCGATGATGGCGCGCTGCATGACCAATGAAAAACAGGGAAGACCGATCTTTTTCGGAGCAATGATTGTCGAAGGCATGGTGGCATTGATTTGGGCAGCCGCTGCGAATTTTGTTTTTCATACACCGGAAGGGCAGGCTTTCTTCACCAGCGGCAATGCTGCTTTGGTGGTCAACTTTGTTTCCCAAAACTGGCTGGGTACAGTCGGCGGCGCATTGGCAGTACTGGGTGTCGTGGCTGCACCGATTACTTCAGGAGATACCGCTTTCCGTTCAGCAAGACTGATTGTTGCAGATGCCCTCAAAATTGACCAAAGGAACCTTGCCAAACGCCTGCTCGTATCATTGCCATTGTTTGCTGTCGGACTGCTTCTGATGTTCATCGACTTCAGCATTATCTGGCGTTACTTTGCCTGGACCAACCAGATTCTGGCGACCATCACACTCTGGGCTGTCACCATCTACCTGACACTTCGGCGAAAAAATTACTGGTTCATGCTGGTTCCTGCGCTGTTCATGACCACCGTCGTCTCTGGTTATTTCTTCATGGCACCTGAAACATTGGGACTGTCTGAACCGTGGGCTCTCCCTTTGACATTTGTTACAACGGTTGCCATCCTGTTTTTCTTCATCCGCTGGAAATGGTCATTCAACAGACGTTATCCTGCCAGCAGACATATCCAAGAAACGGCAAACTGAAAAAGGTAGCGATTGATGAATCCAAAAGTAAGGGGAGCAATCTGCGGCATTGCATCAGCAGCATTCTACGGATGCAATCCGCTCGGTGCGCTGGGGCTTTATGAACTTGGCATCAATGCCCATACCGTCCTGTTTTTCCGTTTTGTATTGGCATCCCTGATCCTCGCTGGATTGATGATGGTCAGACGGGAATCCTTCTCGCTCACCCGGAAAGAAACCGTCCTTGTCTTGATCCTCGGTGTCATTTTCTGCATGACATCCCTGCTGATGTTCATCAGTTTTCATTACATTGATGCAGGGGTGGCATCAACCCTGATCTTTGTCTATCCCGTCATGGTCGCCATCATCATGGCGATCTGTTTTCGGGAAAAAATCACACTGCTGACCTGCGGTTCCATCGCATTGTCGTTGGGAGGCATTGCGCTGCTATACCATGGTGATGGCGAAACACTGAACACCACCGGCGTTATCTTGGTGATGCTGGCGGCCCTGTTCAATGCACTCTATATCATCGTTATCAACCGGACCAAACTGAATATCCCTGCGGTGAAAATGACCTTCTATGTTTCTGTCGTTTCCATCTTCATGGTCTATGCCCATTCGCTGACGGGTGAAAACCAGCAGATACAATGGCTGACAACCCCTGCCATGTGGGGGTATGCGCTGTTCATGGCATTTGTGCCAACCGTGCTGGCATTGGTCTTGATGGCTGTTGCCATCCGCGACATCGGTTCCACCCCTACCGCCATCATGGGCGCTTTGGAACCAGTCAGCGCCGTCATAATCGGTGTGCTGATGTTCGGTGAAAAATTCACTCTCCAGATCCTGTTTGGCATCATCCTTATCATGGCATCAGTGCTGGTCATCATCCTTGCCAAGAACAAGCTGGAGAAAGACCGGAAAAAAACATCAGTCTCTTCAACACCTTCATAGACAGGAAACCCGCTGTTTTTTCGATTTTTGCGATTGTCGAATGGATTACAAAATCCCGTAGAGAGGAGACATCGCCTTGAAAGTGATGATTGATACGAACATCGTCATTTCAGCCGCTTTATTTTCGATGGCAGATAAACTGCCGTACCTGCTGCAAAATCGCACCGCCTTTCAACGTCAATCTCGCTGCCGTATGGTGCGACGAATGCACTGTCATCCGTGGTGAATTTGGTTCCGCCGCCATCAGCACCTGCTTCACCACTCGGGTGACGCTCTGTAAAGACAGTCATCATCCAACAGGGTTGCCCTCATCAGAAACAAACATCGGATTAGTCCGTAACATGCCTCGGCGTTTCGCCAGATGCCGGAACAGCAGGTCGTTAAGGCCCCTGTCAAGGATGTATGGGAAATGCAACAACAATGGAGAAAGGGCAGTAACTGCCATTGCATGCATTAACGGAATCAAAGGGAATTGTCTAACTGTTTGTTTTTAAACAACTATTTTTTAATGACATTTTAATTGCCAACACGCAGCCTGAATGGCTGTACCCCTGCCGTTGCGTTTTTAAGAACAGTTTTAACCAATGACCGCTTTGGTTGCTGTTAAAATAGGCTTCATCTATTTAATCTTACGCAATACTAGATACGAAATGCGAAACAAGCAATAACGCACACTCATGCGTATCAGCACACATCAACAGGCAAAACAGCCATAACAGCAAGCAACAAAGGGGGGAATGTGATGAACAAAGTGTATAAAGTCATATGGAACAAGGCAAAACGCTGCCTGAGTGCCGTATCGGAACTGGTCCGAAGCCATACCAAAGGCGCAAACAGTACCTCATCACGAGCCTCTGAGACAAGTCGTCCCGCGCATTTCCGTGCACGTCTGTCCAGGCTGACGATGGCGTTGGGCGTAGGGTTAGGGCTGGTCTGTGTGATGCCCAATGTTTCTGCATACACTATAAAAAATAATGGTAGTTTTACAGTTTACGAGAACATCACTGATGGTACGTCGAATGGGGAAGTTACCATTCAGAATTCAACTGTTTCTGGGGGAAGTGATATTGTTTATACTATTGACGGTTATACTATGTATGAAGAATGCTACGTTCCTTATGGCATTCATGGTGGTTATTCCTACGATTTCTCTTCATCAAAAATAACATCATCTAAGGATGTTTCAGGAAATCAGGTCACTATCTCCCATTCAACAATTGGTCTTGATCAATCCGTTG
The DNA here is from genome assembly GCA_963618105.1 of Oxalobacter sp. GTDB lineage: Bacteria > Pseudomonadota > Gammaproteobacteria > Burkholderiales > Burkholderiaceae_D > Oxalobacter. The sequence goes on from CAVERB010000087.1 coordinate 51,143, forward strand.
ATGTTTATATATGCACAAATTGTTACGAGGATGACTATTTTTACCTTCATTATGATGATCCTAGTTATTACCTCAGCGATTCTAGTTATAACTGGGAAAAGTCTAGCACTTATTATGGTATCGGTAGCATTTCTGGTGGATATGCATATGCTTACAGCTGGAATGGGGTGAGTGGCATTGGTGATGTTGAAGATAATGCTGTCTCTATCTCTGATTCAACGATTGCTTTAACAAGTACCTATGACTATCCGTCAGTGATTGGTGCTATCTTTGGCGGATTTGCCAGTTATGGGTAGTAGTACTGTTAAAAATAATAGCGTTTCCATTTCTGGTGACTCAACCAATCAATTTTAGCGATTATTATAACGACCTTTATTATTCAAGCTTTAATGGAGAAGGTGGCGTTATTGGTGGTTATTCAGCTTCAGGTACAGTCAGTGAAAATGATGTTTCTATTTCTGGGGATACAAAGATTACAAAGAACGGTATAGCTATTATTGGTGGTTATGCAGGATCAGGTACAGTCAGCGATAATACTGTCACTGTTTCTGGCAATGCAGAGGTTACAGGTGGGGGCTCGTCGTATTATCCATCAGAATTTTCCTCAATTGTCATTGGGGGTTATTTAAATGCTTGGAATAGCGAATCTAACGGGATAGTTACTGGAAATACAGTCACTGTTTCTGGCAGTGCGAAGATTACTCCAACGACTTCTTACGGTTACTACAATGGATCGGTAGCTATCATCGGTGGTTATATTTACGGTTATCAGTCCACAGGTGAAGTCAGTAAGAATGAAGTTACTGTTTCAGGGGGTAATGTTATAGGCGGCATCATCGGCGGTTTGGGTTATGGCTATAAAGTTTCCAACACTATTACTGGTAATTCAGTTTCCATTTCAGGAGGAGAGATTCAGACGCTTGGTAACTACGACATGTATTATGGAATAGGATCAGTCGTCGGCGGTTACAGTAGCGATTGGGGGGTAGTTCTGGTAGTGTCAATAAGAACATAGTCGCTGTTTCAGGTAATGCGAAGATTACTCAAATTTCTGACAGTTATTATTTTGGACAGATTGTTGTCGGCGGTTACAGTAGTGATTCAGCAAATGTTGAAGAGAATCAAGTCGTTATTTCTGATAGTGCGTACATTGCAGGAACTAATAATAGTTATATGGATTATGCAGCCGATGGCATTATCGTTGGAGGGGTTACTAGCGGTTCGGGCGCACTCACAGGAAACAGTGTAACTGTTTCAGGTAATGCAAATGTTACTGCAAAAAGTAATGGATACAGTTATGGGCCAGTAATAGCTATCGTTGGAGGTTCTAGAAGTGGTTCTGGTGATGTCACGAAAAATACGGTCACTGTTTCTGGTGGTGCCATCAATGGTGATGTCATCGGTGGTGCAATGTTAACTAGTAATAGTAGTGCCACTGTTGTGGTTTCTTACAATATCGTCAAACTGAAGGGCGGTACAATTGATGGTACAGTCTATGGCGGGGCTAGCTTAGAGAGCGGTTGGGATAGCGATTCTGGAGATTACATAACGACAGTCACAGCCATCACTGGCAACAGCAACGAAGTCAATATCCTTGAAGGTACCAATACTGTTGGCGGTATTGACGGTTATGAAACTCTCAATATTAGCGGTGGTGAGTCAGAGGTCGGTAGTATTGTCAATAAGTCAGCGGCCATCAACGTCACAGGCGGCGAAACTACCGTTACCACCAGTCTCAACAATACAGGGGGGACCATCCAGATTGGTAAAGGAACTCTTAACCTGGCTGGTACTATTTCTGGCACAGGCACCATCACTGTCGGTGATAACACTTTCGATGAAGATAATTTGACAGGAACCAGCATAGACACGATTGATGCTGTTCTGAACATCAGTGTTGACAATAGTCTGTCAAGTCTTACTGTCAAGAATGATGCAAACTTCAAGGTTTCTGGTGGTGCTGCTGTATCCGTTACCAGCTTAGAGAGCGATGGCATTATCAACGTCGGCAATTCGACATTAGCAGGTAGCTTGTCGGTCGCATCACTCACTGGCACTGGTGTTTTGTTCGCTGACCTTGCTTGGTCAGACAACGAGGAGAAAAACATCCCTGAGAATGCCTCAAAGACCGTCGTCAATACTTGGAACGGTAACAGTGCCATCGTCATCGCTCAGAACAGTATCGGCATCCTGGGCAGGGATGCTATTATGGACAAAGCGGTCACTGTAGCCGAAAACATCAAAAATGACTCACAGTTGGCATGGGGCGAACCTTCTGAATCAGCTCCAAAAAACATTGGCGCATTGCTTATCGTTACTGAAAATCAGACAGTGAAGACTACAGGCGCACTGGTTGTTGACCAAAAACTGGTTGACGTGCCATCAGAATCAGATCTGAACAATTACAAAGGCAACATCACTGTCGGCGAACAGTCTCTCCTGCTGGCTGGTGGTGAATCCATCAGTGCTTTCAGTACAACACCTTCATCGGTCAAATTGACAGCAACCAAGGTCAACAACAGCGGTTATATCTTCAACCTTGGCACACTGTCTGCGAATCAGATCAACAATGAAGGGACACTGATTACCAGTCTGGCAGGACTTGATACCGCCGAACTGAACCTTGAGAGCGGCAGCCAACTGGAAACCATCGCCAATGCAACTGATATTGACGGCAATTTGTCCGGTGCCGTCATTTTCAGGGCAGACGGCGACATCCACCGTCAACCTCAACGGCGGGGCAGTCAACATCTATAAAGATGCCGACAACCTCCTCAGTGCTCTCAAAAACGGTAGCGGTACCGGCACTACCGTCAACAACATTCAGGTTGGAGAGACAAACAAAAAAGCCACCGTCAATGTCAATGACACCTATAACTTTGGTACTGTCCAAGTAGCAGAAAACAGCGAACTGAACATTGCCAAGACAGCCGCAGCCAATCTGACAGTACAGAACCTGATTGGTGATGGCACCGTGACGGTTGGGACTGTTGATGGTGTTGTTGATGATACGGTGGATCCAGCCACAACCACTGATGCTGATGGCACACTGACCGTAACTGCTGCTAACGGCGAACTGGCAGCCCTCACTGTTGCCACAGCGGACAGCCAGGCAATAATCACTGCATCAGATGACTACACCGTCAACAAACTCGTCAATGCGGGTACTGTTGCTGTTACTGGCGGTATCACCATTGGTAACAGTCTCATTAATGATGGTGATTTTGACACAGATGCGCTCACCAACAACGGTACAGTCACTAACAACAGCACCCTTAACATCAAGGGTACTTCTACATTGGGAGCCATTACCAACAATAACAAGCTGAATATCGACAGCGGTGTCAGCTCAGGTGCTACCATCACTGGAATAGAGACGAGCACTATCAGCATCGCCAACGGCGCGGAACTTGACCTTGTCGGTAAAAGCTCGCTGGGCATTGTCACCAATAAAGGGACCCTGGATATTGGTGCTACCAACAGCAGTGCTGTCAAGATTACCAGTGAAGACTCTGCTGTTACAAAGATTGATGGCGGCTCCTTGCTGCTGGCAGAAACCTCCTCATTGGGCAATGTTGAAGTCGGCACAAATGGCACCATCTTCAATCTGAACGACACCAAGGCTGCTGATGGTT